>JBDKKX010000025.1:0-19422 GCA_039795795.1 Bacteroidota bacterium
TCCAATCGTTTCCCAACACTGCTTTTACCGTCGTCAAACCCGTGTAAAACAACATACTCCAAACATCCGCAATCCCAAAACCCATTTGAACATTAAACCGTTCGGTCAAATAGCTATTGATTTCCCCGTTTTCTAACAAATAGTTTAAATGAGATAGTGCCACTTCCTCATTTCCCCCAATTCTAAAAATATTCGCAATTTTTTGATAATCGGTTGCGACATTTGCGGTCAACATTTTCTTCGGATATCGCCGCTCGCCTTGATAGTACCGTGCGAAATACAAAACCATATCGGGATTGTATAAATGTTGAGGGAGTTCGGGGTCAAACCGATAGCCGTCGTACCATTCGCGCAAATCCGCAACGGTTTCAGGGATTTGAGCCGCAGGCATTTCTAATTGTCGAAGTAAATCGGTGACTTCGAACTCCGTGAAACCCATCAAATTGTGGAACATCGGTTGTAAGGAAATATCCGTCACAATATTAAAGCCACTCGTCATGCTATCGACGGTCACGGGCGCAATGCCCGTCATAAACAGCCGACTGATGAAACCTTTCATCGCGGCTTCTTTCAAAACCTCATAAAATTTGCGTACATACCCATTTTGAGAAACAATCTCTTGAAAATCCGAAAAATGAAACGATAATAATTCGTTCGTGAATTGGTCATATTCATCAATTAAAACATAAATCGCAGGTTGAAGGTGATTTTGATAATAACAATCAAAAAAATCAACGGCAACGCCAGAAGCCGACGACTGTTTTAAAATTGAATTTTGTTGCTCCTGCGTGAAGGCATCGGGATACCGACTCATAAAGTTTTTAAAACCGCTTTTGACTTTGAGCAAAAATGCTTCATGAACCTGCCGAACATCTTGGGTTTCAATACCGCTAAAATCGAATCGAAGGATTAAAAATTGATTTGCCAACGGCGTAGGATTTCGCCCAACGTGCAAATCGCCAAATAAAAGAGGGAAATCTCCCGCTTTTTGGACATCATAATAATGTTCCAACAAGCTGATAAACAAGGATTTCCCAAATCGGCGCGGGCGTAGGAACATCGTATAACGCGAACCGTATTTTTCCAACAATTCGATATAAGGTGTTCGATCAATGTAGAAACATTGTTCGGTGCGGAGGGCGCGGTAATCCGCCAGTCCATAAGGTATTTTTAGCATGACTTTCGTGATTTAGAAGGCAAAGATAGGGCTTTTCGAGGAAAACCGCAAAAGCGTTTCCAATGCGCCCTGCTTTGGGCTATCCACTGCCCACAGCATCCTATCACGGGTGCTTTTCAAACAGTTCGGGAACATTTTTTATTTGCCCGAACTGGGGGTGATAACCGATTGATTTTCAAGGCTTTACAAAAAGGAAAAGGTCATCGATTGGATTCACAATGACCTTTTTCTTTTCGTTGCAATGGAAAAAGCCGTTCCTCGAACGGCTTTTTTTAATTTTGCCGAACTTTTTGAAAAGGGGTGTAAAATTTACCTATCAAAACCGATGGGCAACGTTGGATGAGACCAATCTTCAATCCGAACCCCTGAAAAAAGCACAAAATGTTTAACATTATTCGTTACAATGGTAAGATCATAATAAATCGCCGTAGCCGCAATCAAAACATCAAAATTATCATGCATCGGAGTACCCGCTCTTTCTAAACGAACTTTTTCGGTTGCAAAAATATTTAAAACATTCGTAATAGGTAATATGTGGACGGTACTTGCAAACGTTTCAACCAGC
This sequence comes from Bacteroidota bacterium, assembly GCA_039795795.1. Lineage (GTDB taxonomy): Bacteria > Bacteroidota > Bacteroidia > Chitinophagales > Saprospiraceae > JAAFJT01. Next base: position 1,743 of record JBDKKX010000025.1, read on the forward strand.
ATGCGTGCATGAATCGGATCATTGCTTTTTTCCGCTCCGATTTTAAGTTCTGCGAGCGTGATTTCTGAAATAAAACAATGGGATAAGCCGACAAATGCCATTTTATCTGCCATCCGATATTTATTTCTCAAAAGAAAAATGATCATATTTGTATCTAATAAATATTTACTCATATCGGGTCAATGGTTCGAGTGAAAAGGCGGGATTGGTGAATGTCTTGAATGATGGCTTCTGCACTGCGGTCCTCTTTCCACGCACCACTTAAGGCAAATAAAGTTGCCAATTTTTCGGCTTCTGTGGGGGATTGGGCTGCCGTTTCTTCCACTTTTTTGACTTGCACATAAGTTAAATCTTTTAAAAGTGCGAGAAATAGGCTCACATAATGATTCTCAATCGTTAGGGTGATTTGTTTCATCTTACTTCTTTTTTTAAATTTAAAGGAAATGAATCTCATTCGCGCCTAAAACGAAATGGTTTTCATGCGCTTTTGAAAGACAAAGGTATGCTTTTTTGCAGAAAGGTTGTTTGCAGAATTTCCTTTGGGCACAACAAAGATAGGGCTTTTCGAGGAAAATCGCAAAAGCGTTTCCAATGCGCCCTGCTTTGGGCTATCCACTCCCCACAGCAGCCTATCACAGATGCTTTTTAAAGAATTCGGGAAAATTTTTTATTTGCCCGAACTGGGGGTGAGAACCGATTGATTTTCAAGGCTTTACAAAAAGGAAAAGGTCATCGGTTGGATTCACAATGACCTTTTTTTTTGGGGTTGCAATGGAAAAAGCCGTTCCACGAACGGCTTTTTTTTATTTTCCCCGAACTTTTTGAAAAGATTTTTTTTGGAATAAAATTCAAAAAAAGTCTTGGAGGATGTAAAATTTATGCTCAAAAATTTATTTTCACTTTTCCGAAACGCCTTCTAAATTGGAAGTCGTTTCGCAATTTGGATTACCTTTGCCGATGGAAAACGTTTCATTCACAAGCACCTATTCAAAATGAATCAAGAAAACCAAAATATTGAATGGAAAGAAAGTTGGCGCGATGAATACCTCAAATGGATTTGTGGTTTTGCCAATGCGCAAGGAGGCAAAATTTATATTGGCAAAACCGATAAAGGCGAAATTGTGGACTTAAAAGATGCGCCCAAATTGCTCGAAGATATTCCGAATAAAGTTCGAGATATTTTGGGCATTCTGGTCAATGTCAATCTGTTGACAGAAAGAAACTGCCAATATCTTGAAATCGAAATTGAAGCCTATCCTGCGCCCATTAGTTACAAAGGGCAATATCATTATCGCACAGGCAGCACCAAACAAGAGCTAAAAGGGGCAGCATTAGACAAATTTTTATTGCAAAAAGTCGGAAAACGGTGGGATAGTGTTCCAATTCCTCGGGTGACGGATCAAGATTTATCCGTTGCGGCACTGGATTCGTTCCGAAAAAAAGCCATTAGCAGTAATCGTTTGGACGACGATATTTGGAAAGATTCCATCCGGGACTTGTTAGATAAGCTGCAATTGTTGGACGATGCCTATCTCAAAAGAGCTGCGATTTTACTGTTTCATCCGAATCCCGAAAAATACATCACGGGTGCCTTTATCAAAATTGGCTATTTCAGAACCGATGCCGATTTGGTTTTTCAAGACGAAATTCATGGTTCGTTATTCGAACAACTTGAAAAAACAATGGAATTGCTGCTGACCAAATATTTAAAAGCCTATATCCGATATGAACGATTGCATCGCATTGAGGCATATCCGATTCCGCCCTCTGCCTTGCGAGAAGCCCTTTTAAATGCCGTTGCGCATAAGGATTACAGTGGTCAAACGCCGATTCAAATCAGTGTTTATGAAAACAAATTGTTTATTTGGAACGAAGGGCAATTGCCCGACCATTGGACGATAGAAAAATTATTGCTAAAACATCCTTCTAAACCCTACAATCCTGCCATTGCGAATGTTTTTTTCAAGGCGGGTTTAATCGAAGCATGGGGGCGCGGGACGTTGCGGATGTTGGACGATTGTAAATTGGCAGGAACGCCCTTGCCGATTTTTCAATATGATTTTTCGGGTTTTATCGTGGAATTTCAGTGGACAATATCGGATAAGCTATCGGATAAGCTATCGGATAAAACATCGGATAAGGTTTTAGATTTGATGAGAAACCAACCGAATATTACGATTAAACAATTATCCGCTTTCCTTGGGATTGCAACGCGAGTCGTTGAATTTCATATTCAAAATTTGAAAAAAGAACATAAAATTGCTCGTAAAGGCGGTAAAAAAAGCGGAGAATGGATGCTATTGAACCCGTAATGATGCCAGCTTTTCCCGCGAAGTCGAAAGGATGGAAAGATAGGACGGAAGGAAGCAGGCGGGGGCAAAAATGCCGAAAAGAATGCAGTCACTCCCCACAGCAGCCTATCCCAGGTGCTTTTCAAACAGTTCGGGAAAAGTTTTTATTTTCCCGAACTGGGGGTGAGAACCGATTGATTTTCAAGGCTTTACAAAAAGGAAAAGGTCATCGGTTGGATTCACAATGACCTTTTTCTTTGGGTTGCAATGGAAAAAAGCCGTTCCACGAACGGCTTTTTTTAATTTTGCCGAACTTTTTGAAAAGAGGAGCCGCCTTCCCTCGAAGTCGAAAGGAAGGAAGCAGGCTGCCTGTTTTTTGAGAAAATCCCTAAAAAAGACTTAGAAAGTCGCGCCTAAGTTCGGGAAAATTAAAAATTTTCCCGAACTTTTTAAACCAACGTTCTTTTTGAAAGGGCGGCACTGATGTTTGGGTTTGGAAAGGATGTTTTTAACAAAGTAGAGGATGTGTTTTATAAGGAATGGGATGTGTTTTACAAACTTTTTGATGTTTTTAATAAGGTGTAGGATGTGTTTTATAACCTTTTTGATATTTTTAATAAGGTGTAGGATGTGTTTTATAACCTTTTTGATGTTTTTTATAAGGTACAGGATGTTTTTTACAAACTTTTTGATGTTTTTAATAAGGTGTAGGATATTTTTTATAACCTTTTTGATGTTTTTAATAAGGTGTAGGATGTGTTTTATAACCTTTTTGATGTTTTTAATAAGGTGTAGGATGTGTTTTATAACCTTTTTGATGTTTTTAATAAGGTGTAGGATGTGTTTTATAACCTTTTTGATGTTTTTATAACCTTTTTGGACAAAATTTAAGTTTGAAGTTCGAGTATAACTGGTTTCAAGCTAAATATAAAAACGGGTTCTTTTCAAAAAGTTCGGGAAAATTTTTAATTTTCCCGAACTTGGCGCGGGGTTCCTTCCAAAGCAGGCTGCCTATTTTTTGAGAAAACCCCTAAAAAGAGATTTAGAAAGACGCGCCTAAGTTCGGGAAAATTAAAAATTTCCCCGAACGTTTGGAACGAGCCTCGTTTTAAACGAAAAAGGGACCACCGAAACCGTTGCGAAAAACCTGCTATCTGTTCCCCGAACGTCTTTTTTTAATCCCTCATTTATATTCTCGTTTGAAATTAGAATATTCAATAAACCATAAATTTTCATTTCTACTTACGTAGCAATAACTAAACTTTTTAAGCTGTGCTACTTTGAAACATTTAGATTCATTTAAGAGATTAACTTCTAAGGCATTTTTTAGTGAATTTGTTTTTAAGGATACAATTTCTGGTATGACCTCTAAACTTTTTTCACTTTTCATGAATTGTCTTAAAATCAATTTTCCATTCAATCTAATTTCAAATGTATCTTTAAATTTACCTTCAAACACAAGATAAGAGATTGAATTGTAGTTGACATATTCGTAATCATTAGATTTAGCAACCCAAACACTTTCTAAAGCAGTTTCACATTGTGCTGTAGAAAACAGTTGATAATTATGACATCCTAAAAAGCATACACAACTCAATATAATAAATCTCGCTTTAATATTTTTGCATTGCTTCTCCATTAACTTTGCCTTTATCAATATTATCAATAATAATGTTTAACTGCTCTGGACTTACTTTTACACCATTTTTATCACTTCCCCTCACATCGCTCACCCTTTTACCATCAACGACTTTAAACCCATAAATCATAATATTCAAGTAAATATCAGGCAATATCGTTGATTCTTTAGATTTAAAAGAGTTATTTTTTACCACTTTGTTGTCAGATTGCACTTTGGATGGGTCGATTATTTCTAATGCAACATCTTGAGCCATATTATCTTCATCCGTAGGATGGTCAATACCTCCTTGATGGAGTAATTCATGAACTCCATCAACAGCTACTGCGTCAAAATTTTTTACCACAGGCAAACCATTTTCATTATATTTAACCCCATTCACTCCTGCGGATCCAGGTGTTGACAAGCCGCTGACAATAGAACCTTTTGGCTGATCCCCAAGAGTATATGCTATTGTGGCATTGTCATCATAAGTTAATTCGCCTTCGTATTGTATCTTCCGTTTTTCGTCACAAGTCGTCCCGACAGTATTACTAAATTGTTCTTGAGTTTTCTTAAAAATCAAGTTTGATTGTTTTATTGTCAACACAGTTGAAGTAACACCTGGTCGAACTTTTAATGTTATCTTCACATGAATGATACCTTGTTGATCTGTATAAGTTGATTTAGAAAACTCTAAACCATCTAAATCAATACCATCAATGGGGCGATTGCTCGCAAACTGATATGGAGTCAACTCTGGATACTTTTTTGTAATCGGGTCAACGGAAGGAAAACGCGCAATATTCGGTAAATACCACCGCATGCCATAGTCTTGTATCCCCGTTTCGGGGTCGGTTTCCTTGCCATTGAAGCCATAGCGATACTTCGCCTCCGTGTTGCGCCCAGGCATTGTCATCCCAAACGGATAATAATCCTGCGCACTCAGCAGCACGCCCCTATCGGAGATAACCGCCATCACATTCCCCAAATGGTTCGACAACTCATAACTTTTCGCCCCAATCGTCGTTCGAGAAGCATAATAGCCGCTGCCATTCGACACATCATTCACCGCACCCGTCACGATTTTCTCGGGTTTCAACATGCCCAACCGACTCGACCCATACAAATGTTGCTCCTTCCAAATCAAGGTATCTTGTCTTCGTTCATACACGGCTAACGAATTGCCCTGCGCATCTCGAATATAATACGTCGTCGTCGTCCGCCCACTCCTTGTAACGCTTTTTTTCAATCGATGTTGTTGGGCATCATAACCAAAAGTCATCGTCGTCGTGCCTTGAATGACTTGGCTCACTTTGCCATACGCATTCCAAGTCAATTGAGTTACGCCCGACGGTTTGGATTGCTTTTTCAAATTGCCATTGGCATCGTATTCAAAAGTTTCGGTGCCCTCGACATCGTCCGCAAAATTCGCAGTATTCGGAGCGCCATCCTTCACGGCGGTCAACCGATTTTTACGCATCGGATCATACGAGTAATCCAACTTATCTAAATCCGCCCCTGTCGCATCCTTTCGGAAATAAGTTTGAATATTGCCATTCGCATCGTAAGTAACGTTTTCTTTATAAACCGAGCCACTCGTATTCCAAGACCAACTCGTACCCGAGATGGTTTGCGAAGTCATCCCCGAAATCCGATTCAATTGGTCGTAGGTATAATTATAAGCAATGCCCCCAAATCCTTGAATCTGGTTCATCGTATAACGAATATTGCCATTATATAAACCCTTTAAATCTTGTGCATTTTGTAATCGGGGTTCAAACAGCACGCCGCCAATCGGACTATAATCGTCCTGATTGTAGCCAATCGTGTAACCAAAAACATCCGCCTTCGAGGAAGTCGTCGTTCTATCGCCGCCCATATCCATGTTCGGGTCAAGTAAGCCCGCATTCACCCCTTTGATCCAACCTTGTAACGTGTAGGCATAATCCACTCCTTGTACTCGGAGGGCTTCATTCCCTAATTCCGTCCGACTCAACGGACCATGCTTATAATATTTATATTTGGCATCTCGCACCCAATTCGTGCCATCGGTGGTGGTTTGCGCCTCCACTAAGCGATTATCCGCATCATAGAGGTATTGATACCCAAATTGATCCAATTGATTGCGCTGATACCATAACCGATTCACTTTGCCCGACACTAAATCATATTCATAATCCAATCGTTTGTATTGATGCGTCGGCTGGTCTTTCCAAGTCGCTATCCGGGGCGAAATAAAAACATACGCCCGCGCTGTTAAAGCATTCAACTCAGGGATGCGGTGTAACAACGTTTTCACATTGCCCGCCACATCATACGTATAATGGGTGGAATACGATTCCGTACTGCCATCTTCACTAAACGTCGTGACCGCAACCCGATTGCGCAAGTTGGTCGGTTGAAAATCCGCAGGATAATCATAACCTGTAGCCATTTCATCATACCGAGTCTGCGTGATTTCGGTTTTATTCCGAATGCCGCCGCTAATGTTCTCCGCTACTGAAATGGCTCTTTGATAACAGTCATCGTCGGTTGTACACGGAGATGTTCCCCAAGGCGCGAAACCCACACCCACTTCGACCGTTCGCCCTAAAGAATCAAAACGCGTATAACTGAATTTGGAATCCAGGCGTTGTTGAGCATTTTGCGACAAGGTCAACCGACCTAACGCATCATACCAAAATAAAGACACATCCGCATCAGGCGTTTTTTGTTTAAAAACTTGGTTCAACGAATTATACCAATATTTCGTTATCAAATTATCCAAATGCGCGGGTACTTTTCGGATGCCTTCTGCTCGAGCCAATTGGACCGAAGCCAAATCGCTGGTCGCGAAAGGCACTACACCCGCTGGCGGCACTGTTTGAACCAAATTCCCCCCTTGGTCATAATAGTACAACGTATAATGTTTCTCTTTATCCTTGTAAGTATCCGTAAACGTTTCTACTTTTCGGGCATTATTCAAACAAGTTTGCACATAATTGTTGATAAAATCCAATTTCACTTGCTCAATGTATTGGCTGTAACGCGTTGCGGCATTCAAGCGCGCCAATCGTTCCAACTTCGTCGAACAAGGCTCAGGCGTAATCACAATCCGATGTTCAATCACAGGACAAAGCATCTTGGAACAAGACGGTGAAGTGGTCTCCGAAGTAATGGCATTTTGTTCAGTTTGGGAAAACGTCTGTTGCGTCCCATTGACATACGCAGTCAAAGCCGAAGTCCCTAAACTATTACAACTTAATAAAAATTTCAAATATTCCCGATACGGCTGATTCAACCCCGTTCTGTAATTCAAATAATTCCCTAAGGCTTTCGCATACTCCATGCTCTCAAAAGCCGCCGTACCCGTCGCAGGCGGCGCAGAGATTGCCACATAATCCAGTGCCTTCGTCGCCAAATCCGAACAAGATTGACATTTACTGTTCAAAAATTGAGGCGGCACCAGCATCGTGCCACTTAAATAACGGTCCGTTACCGATACAGCAGCAGTAGATTTTGAATTGAGCAAACGACAAGTATCATTAATACTTAAAACTGTGCGAATATTATCCCACTGCGCTTGAGTAATTTGTACGGTCGAAAAAGAATTCAAAAACGCTAATTCATTTATATATCCATGATGCACTCTCAAACTATCCTTATTATTCAACCAACAACAATGCAAATCTTGAATTTTTCTCTTATCCAAAAGATTCGCATTATTTGTTGCGAACGGCAACACATTTTGCGCTTCCACTGTCCCCGGAAACAAGCCATATCCGCGACATGTCACAGGAGGCGTTGCCCCTGAACGCAACCGCTTGTAATAAAACGCAATCACTTCTTCCACATTCGTAAAATACACCGCAGGATTCAAACCCGTTACCGAACAACGAATCGGACTACTTCCCGGTAACAAATTCGTCGCACCGCGCGGATAATTGATATTCCCTTTACAACTATTCTCACAAATCGCTTTCAAATCCGCCACCATAAACTTATAATCTACATGTGCCGAGCTAAAACCAGGCAAACAACCCCCCAATTGAGCAATCCAAGTTTTCGCATTCGCGTCGCAAACATCCGAACAACTTTGATTTTGAGCATTTGTCGCGCCAGTCGCCGTCCCTTGACTTGCCAAATTCGCTTGTTCCGTTTCCACCTGCTTCACCCGAATCACTTTTCCCAGATTTTCCAAAGGCACCAAATTATAACACCTCAAATTCACTAAATATTTATAGAAATAACTGCGCCGCTGCGAAATATATAAATTCGCAAGGGCTTGCCAATACATCTCATCTTTAATCTGGTCTCCACTATTGCCCGCCGAAATCCCATTCAAAAAAGCATCCGTACAACCACTGTTTGACATACAATACGCCGTCGATTTCGCCAACTGAATCAACGGAATATTATTAATATTGCTCATAAAACTATTTATATACAAGCTGGGAATCCCTGCCCGAATCGGGTCCGTTGCCGTTGGAAAACTGCTAACGCCTTGCAAAGCCGCCTTCGGATTCGCCATAATCGTATTTTCATAAATCGTCAATAGATCCACCTTCTGCTGACAATAAAACAAATAACACGATTCGGGATGAACACTCAAAGCCATTAACCAATCCGCCCACTCATCTCTCCAATTCTCGACCAATTCCGTCACCGTCTCAGGCAACGTAGGATACGTCAAACGCCAAGTTGCCAAATTCGATGCGGTGAAAACCGAATTACTTAATGCTAAATACGGTCCCCCAAGCGGTATCGGCTGGTTCGCTGCATTCACAAAAACCCCATGATTGTTTTTAAAACCATATTGTCCTGTGGGTTTCAAGTCTTCCACCAAATCCATGTACAATTTAGAACAATCCGCTTTGCAAAATTTATTGCAATACGTTTTTTGTTCAGGCGTAAGCGTCGTAGAAGTTCGGCAAACTTCACAATCCGTCGGCTCACCGTCCTTACAATCGCTGAGTTGAATCCGACTGATTTCCTCGGTCTCAAAATCCAATTTCGTCCGAACACAAGGCGACGTTAAATAATCCCTCAAATAATCCTCCGCTTTGCCCTGATTCACCCGCAACGTTTTCGTAATATGATAAATCCCTTGCGTCAAAAAAAGATTCGTATCCCGACTGATACTCTTCAACTGACAACTGCGGCTTACCACATTCGTATTCCAATACGTTAAGATAATAGGCGGCAAATTACATTTTTCGGGTGTAATCTTAATTTCCAAATCGTATGCACAATCGTAACAAACGCCTTTACAGGCTTCCACTCCCATCAAATTCAACAATCGATATTGAAAAAGATTCCATTGCTCTTTGTCCGTGACCGTCAACGAATAAGTCGAGACCAAATCGTTTTGACTCTGCCGATTGTTCAACAAATCCACCGTCAAAGTGCGCTCGCCCGAATTGCCCAATGCGTCCACATTCGTTGGCACGCCTCCAGAAAGGGCGGTGGCTATCGTTCGCCCATGCGCATCCACATACGCCGTACTCACCTGCCCATTCGGATCCACCACCACATTTTTTAGATAATGGTCTGAATAACCCACATCCGTCCCAAAAAGCAGATCTAATTCAGATTGATTGGGTTTACTGTAAAAATATTTCGTCTCATGGCCCACATTCAACTGATACTCTTTCCCAACTCCTCCTTGACGCGCTACACGCCCTGTTGCATCAGGCGTATATTCCGTCACGCTGAACGGATAACCCAAAGCATCTGGAATATATTTATTTTCACCCGTCTTTTTTAAAGGATTTTCGGGCGAATAATATTGCGCCGCCCCCGTACTCGCTGTGGACATGGACGGCATCAACGTACCAGGATTACAATCCGAAGGCTGATCCCCATTCCGAACAAAATCATTTGCCGAATAAGGCAGTTTCGCATTATTTTTCGCCAAACTATCATCATATTCCAAAAAAGGCGTTGCCACAGGTTTCGGTGCAGGCATCACCTTCAACGCAGGACGACCTTGATAATCATAAATCGTCTCGGACGCAACCACTGTCCCTGCCGCATTCGACAAAACCTGCGTTTGCCGTTCCCGAAGCGACGCATCATAAAATTGAACCGATTGCGTATATTTTCCCTCTTCCGCAAAAACCGTTTTCGACTGCCAATTCCAATTATTATTCGCAATCGTAGCATTAATAGAAGCCGTACTAAAATAATGTTTCGCCGTCGTCCCCACAGGACTCCAAGCCGAAACCTGTCGTTGACCATTCGCTCCGTAATTCGCCCCGCGCACCCGATACAACACCAGCCCATTCGGATACATCAAACTCAACGTAAAAGGGCTTGATTTCACCGTCGAACGAGACGCATTATTGATAAAAGCCGATTCATACCAAGCCTGATCCTTCGTCACCGCATTCGTCACCGTACTGTACGGGTCATAAAACGTCCATTCTACATCGTATTCATCCGCCGCATCCATCGCAAGCCAAGTCAAATTATGTTTTTGATTGGTCGGATTCGCCGTACCATGCGTTAGATTACTCACGAATTGATTACAATCAAACTTCATCACCCGGTCTATCTCCATATCCGCGCTCAACGTGATATAATTCGGGAAAACCGCCCCATAATCCGAAACCCCCGTTGCCGAAATCGTATAGGCAAAGTAAACCTTAATATCCATTTGATGAAACCCTTCCGCAGCAACCATTGCATTGATACTTGCCACACTTTCCGGGTTGGAATTATAATGCGCATACTCTACCCTGCGCCTTTCGTCCACCACCGTTCCGTCCCAACGCTTGCCCAGCAATTGAAAATCAACCACATATTTCAAATTCGTTGCAGGCACGTTCGCCGTCGCTTGCAACAATTGCTGATTCACGGTCAACGAAACCGTATTTTTAACCCGATTCGTCGCAACCACATTCGCAGCAGCAGGCGTTCCCAATTTCGTGTCTTTCACTTGAAAACTCCCATTGGCTCTAATACTATTCCCAGTAATGGAATTACTCACTTTCGGCTCCACACTCCCAAATGCCGAAAACGAGATACTCAACGCCAATAGAAAGGGACAAAAATGAAACAAGCACTTCCTTAATTGCTCTTTTTTTATAACCCAATTCATAGGATAATTCATTTGATTGTTAGCGAATTTCATTGATTTGATACGCTTTGTAGGCATCACTTGCCTCCACTGCTTTTTTAGTTTGCACCACATATTGGGTCATTTGAGCCGAAAAAGGCACTTTCCCCCGGGTATATTGATTATAAGTGATTTCCAAACGCAACGGCTGCATCGGATGACCGGGATGCGGCACAATACTTTCGATTTTATCAATCGTATGATGCACAATATCATAGTAAATAGCCGTCACCTTGTTATCCGACGATACCATCAACAACTTGCGTTGCAAAGCAGAAACCGTTTCCACTTTCACCTGAATCCCTTTTTCCGATAAAATCGATTGCAATTGATTCAAAGGATTTTTTTGAACTTTTTGCCCTTGCAGATTAGAAAAAAACAACATACTTTTTCGCTGATGGTCTAAGTACAACAATTGACCCTTCTGGCATAAATATTCAATTTTGGACAACCGAAAATGATAATCTTGCCCTTGCGTTACGATTTCCGCATCTCGCGTTTCCAACAAATCATTGGTTGCTTTATCAAACAATTTGTAAGTCATTTGATACTGACAAATTTCAGTCGTTTGATAATTTTTCTGAATCGCTTCTAATTCCCGAACAGGGTCTAAAGTAGCATGAGCGACTAATCCAAAGCTCCATAAGAGTAGCACTAAGCCTATTTTTTTCATACTTTTCATTTTAAATGGTTTATAAATATGGGGGTTTTGAATTAGGATTCAATGGGATTTTTGGGGGATTCAATGGGATTGATTTTTTTAGGATGGATAGGATTTTAGTCCTAAAAATCAATCCCCAAAAAACCCCATTTAATCCTAATTCAAACCTGTTTTTTATTGATGTAAAAAATTCCGATTTTCTTGTAAAGTCACAACACCCCGTTCCGTTTCTCTTTTCGTGCGCACGAGAGAACCTTCATCATCATACTCATAGAAAGTCGCATAATTATTCTCATCCAATTGAGCCATTAAGCGCATCGTACGAGCGTCATACGCAAACGATTTCATCTTCGCATTGAAAGGCAATATCCGAATATCATCGACATACCCTTTAGTACCATTTACATTATACAAAATCATCTCTAATTTATCTGGGTTTGAAGGCATCGTGAATACTCCTTCAATCCGCTGCCAACCTTCAATGATCGGTCCCGAAGGGTAAAACATCAACCCATTCATGCTTAAACCCATCCCTAATAAAGTGGTAGGCGTACAATCCCCATCTTTCGTAATCCAAGCTGAAACAATGTATTTTTTGTTGGGCATCAAGGAGAAACCTGGAATAGTGCGTTGCAATAAAGTATTGTTGCCATCTGCGACAGCCCGTTCCTCCGTCCTTGCCAACTTTTGCGCTCGGGCATCATCAATGAAGGTCGTCTTCGTTAAATTGGTATTCGCGGGAATGCTCAAAGCATAACGACCCGTATGCGCTTTGGCAGTCGTTAAGTTTTGCAGCATCAAAGCATCCTGCTTCCGCAACATATCCCAATGTTCTGGACGACACGTAGGCATATCCACCAGATTTGCAGTAGGTTGATTAAAAGCATAATCCTCAAAACCATCAAAAGCCGTTTCACGCGTTTGCGCATTTGCCGTTACTGCTGCCGCCAGCGTATTCTGATACCGATACAAAGCCGATGAATAAATGCCAAGCGCATCCTTATTTTCAATTTCATTGCCCTTTTGGTCGTAATGCGTAATCGTATTGGTTTTGACCCAATTTTGAGCTTGGCGGTTTTGATACCAAGCGGGATTGAGTGGCGCATTCATACCTGTGGCACTTACTTTCCCAATAGACCCCAGCCAGTCAAAACGATTAAAATCCAGAATGATTCCATTGTTGCGCAAATCCTTCAACGGGTCCGTAATCGTTCTATTCGTTTCGGTACCCGAAGAACGCCTTGATTTCACCGCAAAAGCCTCATAAGGTCTCCAATTGCCTTTTACACCCACTTGGTAAGGATTCACGGTCGTATTTTCAACCAGTTCACTACTGACTGGTTCGCTGATGGTAGAACTACAAATTTCCGCTTCAAGTATTGGACGAGTGGTAGCAAAACAGAGTAAAGCACCATCAGTAGGCATAAGATATTGATTAAGTCCATACAGTGTTGCGCCTACAACAGAGCCTCCAAACGAGAATGGTGCAAGATCACCATTGGATAGCCGTCCTGGTGATTTAACATGAAAACGGTAGCGTTTATTGTTAACTGTATTCGTAATAGACATTATATAATCTTGGAACTTTATTGAATATGCACTAACGCAATTGCCTCCGCGGGTAGGATATGTGTTACTTTCAACACCAATAGCCAACTCACTTGGTAAGCCCAGTCCTCTGAAATTCGTATTATGAAGTGTAGCAGGTAATAAATTTTTAACTGTTACTGGCTTAGGTTGCGAGTTTCTTTTCCAATTTAAAACGGCAGTCAAAAATTCAGCCCATGGAATTATATCGGCTGGTGTCATAAGCAACTCATCCCAAGCATAGCTCGTACAGATAGGCTTAGTAGCACAAACATTATCAAAATTAGCTTGTCGCACCGCCCAATCATCCCTAAAAAGCGTTGCTTGCGCATTCACTACTTTGTTAGTTAGATTCAGTGTACTGCCATTGATTGGATTTGCCAGCATCGTCACCGAACCAATCGGCGTACTTGCCAAGTTGCGTCGCCCAGAGCGCAAGATTTTAACATCAAAATTACCCGAAATCACAGCACCCGTTTCATCCACAATTTGCCGATTATCCCCAATTTTGACGACATGAGCCCGCTTATTCACTGCTCCTGCGGTTAATAACAATTCATCTCCGTAAGTCATGTGCGTCGCCACTGTACTCGCCACACTACCACTCGTTATAGCCACATTCGGAATGCTGATGCCATCGTTTTGGTACGCCAAGCCCATGCCTTCATATTCCCAATGCGCAGGATACGTAAACTGATAAATCGGGTCTTTAAATTCATTTTGAGTTTTGGTCAATAAAACTTGTCCCGTTTCCGAGTCCCACAAAAGATTATTCGTAGAGACTGTAGAACCATTTTCCATTTTAGTCACTTTTTCCAATACTCCCGTCCGTTTCACCAATTTAGTCGTCACCGCCCCCCGATATAATTTTTGGTCGAATGACATATTATCTGGATAAACCGTCGGTACTGGAATAACAAGCGGTGTTACCAAAACAATTTCAAAATTCAACCCAATGCCTAAAGAAGCACTGGTACACATTTCCTCATTCATCTCCTGCCAAACATCACACTCATAACCGATGACCCCATTATTTGAAACCACAGGCGCATTCTCCCCCGTTTTTGAAACAATCGGAATCCCCTCATTTTTCAAGGAATTAGGACTCGCATTCTCATCATATATCGTTCGATAATTATACAAAGTAGAAGCAATCTCATCCCCTTTTGCATTTTTAGTGGTTTCCAATCGAGGTTTTCCATGCATATCATTGACTTCCACCAAGAAACCTTGCGACGCACCCAACATCGTTTGACTTCCAATGCCTGCCACACTGGTTAATAAATCCAATGGAGAATAAGAATTGTCATTCAAATCAAGGTTCGTCACCTGCGTTCGAAGCGGGAAATCTTTCGCTGTGTAAAACTCATGGACAGAAGAACCCGTACTGGTTTTCAGAAGTTCCACTCCAGCGGGTCTAATATTCTCCACAGTTACTTTACTATACCCAACAGTTGGGGATGGGAATAAAGATTCGCCATAAGGTTTTTCCAAAAACTCGTGATAAACAGGTCCTACATCAACACCCAAAATTTTTTTGACCGATACATCATAATTATCTGGCTCTTTAAATGGATTTTCATCGCCCCCAATTCCTGGCTCATAAGCAGCAACACCACTACTCATTGTTTCTCCCGGAAGGAGAAGATTGTCCTTCGTATATTTATAGGTTTGCCCGTACGTCCGATTATTGGGATTGTTGGGGCTGTTTTCCCAGTAATTGGTCACTTCTATTTTTTTGACACGGAGTCCCCCACCCAATTTAGCAAAATTAGGCGCGTTTAACCGAAGCCAAGACCGATTCGGGTCAAAAGTCTTTGCCCAATTATTATCCCGCGCTTGCGTTTGAAAAGACGTAAACATACCCAACAACTCATCGCCCATGTTCAAAAGCCGATCTAATGAACCTCTTTTGAATTCCTCATCCATTTTTTGGTCAGAACCAGGATAGATGAGGTAAGGGGTTTCCAAACGCAATTTTTGCATAGCAGCTACCGCCATCGGGTTGAGTTCGTCGTCCCCATCACTTAGAAAAATAGGGATACCCGCAGATTTGGTCGTACCATTGATAAAAATAACAGGCAAATTTCGATTTATATTAAAATAAGTTCGTACATACTCCCGATTCCCTGCGGTCAAATCCACAAAGCACGTCGCATGCAAAAAGTCCCCGTCTGCCACCAATCGTTTTTTGATATCATCCGCATTATTTATATTATTGATTCCAGTCAAATCCACATGCACATACTTAAAACCTGTATTTTTACCATTCGCCCTCCCATAGAGCGAAGCGGTTGGATTGGAACCATCCTTGCTAAATCCAGTGATTTTAAACATTTGGTCTGCACGCCGATTTTGCACATAAGCATAATCATCGGATTCATATTCCGCTTTAATCTTGCCCCCAGAGGGCAATTTAATTTCCGTAAGATTCCAACCTGCGGCATACTTATCTGCATTTGCTTTGTTTTGAGTTGCGTATGGATACTCTTTATTAGACAAACCGCCCGGATTTGCAGTTGCAGGTTTGTAATTTCCCCATCTGTCATAACTTTGAGCATCATAAGCAAAATCATGGTCAGTACCTCCAGCATCATGATTGTAAGTGAAAGAATAAGCATTGTTCGGGGTCACATTCCCGCCCGCTGTGTTATTACCATAAGTAAAATACACTTTGCGAAGGGTTAATTTACCAAAACCAGGTTCTCCATTTGTAATGCCTCTACAAAGCGTTTTAGCTGCCGTCTCTTCATACACAAAATTCACCTTTTTAACAGGCGTGCGCGTCCCTCCAACGCCTAAATCTGCTTTGGAAAACAAGACAATAGAATCCAAACGTTTTAAGGTTTTATCTGTGGCGATACCCGTATGCTCGTTTGCACCCAAACCATCCTTTCGGGCAGAAGTGTAAAATTCAGCAACCATCGTTTTGGTTTCCACAGCGTGCACATACCAAATTTCTTTCGTTCCATAACTGTAATGTGCTTTATCGTCAAACGGGTCTGTTAAATTGCCTTCTTGGTGTTGCGCCAAATTCGCACCCGCCGTCGGAGTCCGAAACGGATAACTATCTGTATGCTGATTATAATTCAGTTTAACCGCTGTCCCTAAATCATCATCCGTCACTCCATCATTTTTAACATCCACATAATCCGGTGAAAGCACTTCTGTCAATAAAAAAGAGTGTGCATGAGGCGGTACGGTTTGTTTCTCTACATATTTATCTCTGGAATTCGAATTGCCCACATTTGGATTCGCATCCACATCTGGATTATAAGTGGCTAAACCGTTTGTGATTGGCTTATTCACCGCAAAAGTCGCCTCTACTTGTTTAGTAACATACGCAGGAATGCCATAAACATACCTCGAACCATTTGGTTGAGTAATATTGACCTCCGAAATATGGTGGGGTAGCCGATAAGGGCTGCGTGTTGGCAATACCTTTACAACTCGAGAAATATAACTTGTATCTATTTTCTTCGTATTGGGGTTTCGAGAATGACTTTGTATCGAATTGTTGGGGCGACGTGCCTGCGCCTGTTCTGCAGTCAAATAGCTAAAAACATCATTCCGCTTAGAACGCGCTGTTTTTTTAACTAAACCTTCTACTGAAATCGTTGGTGATGCATAATTAAAAGGCTTATACTTCGGTTGAATCCCCAAGTTAAACATATTATATTCACTAAAAAGATTGCCATTCAACGTAGCCTGAATTGCTTCTGGTTTTTGTAATTTATCCCAGAGAGTATTGCTCGTGGTAGAAAAAACAGGAGCTTCTGCTGTATTTTTGAAATAAGCAGGTTCATACACAGGGTTTTGGGGGTCATCAAAAGCCTTTCCTGCCCAAAAAGGCATGGCACTCTTGAAACCATTGCCAAATGTCCAACTGCCTCCTCGAGAAGTACTACCATTAATGCCAAAATTAAGCCCTACATGTAAGTCCGCTGTAAGACTGGGACCGAATTCGGGACCAAAAGTGCCAGAAATGCTATTATTGTAATGGGCAGCCGACGTAAAAATGCCCATATCATTTCGATGCAAGTTATATTGCCCACTCGCCCCCTGTCCCGAAGCACTGAACAAATCATACGTCCCAATAGCAGGGGATAACGCAGGCTGCTCTTTTTTAAAAGGAGCAGTACGCTCCTTATTGTAATCTAATACAGGATTTTCTTTCCCATCTTTTTTAGTCGCATCTAAATAAAGGTATCCATAAGCAGGTTGAAAATCTTTCTTTTTCCACAAGGCTTGCTTCGTCCAATATCCTTTGATCCGCGAATTCGGATGTATCCCTTTAAATTGACGTAGTTAAAAATAGTTACAAATAATTGTGAATCAATGAGTTAAAGGGTACTTTTTGGGAAAAAGCGATTAAATCAATCGCTTAATTTCATCAAATTTATTTAAATTAAAAACAATAT
>JBDKKX010000026.1:0-19314 GCA_039795795.1 Bacteroidota bacterium
GCGACCTTAAAAACTTCTCCAAATAATTTTTTAAACCCAAAATCCGTAAAAGGATTGATAAATTGAGCCAATTTTGCCATTTTCGAGTGATTTTGATACAAAAATATGCTTTTTTTAGAAACGTTGTTCCTTTTTTCTAAATTTATTTCCTCGAAAAAGATTTCATATCAAAAAAATAATATTTCAGCCGCTCCACCTTAAAACCTTTGAATAAACTGAACGATAACAGAAGCAGTCGTTGCGCAAAACAAATTGCAAGTTCGTTTGTTTAAACCAGCGAAACCTAATAAAGTCAAATTTAGGTAATTGAATCCATTGATTATGCATATTTTAGAAACCGTCACGCAATTAAATCGCCCGCTAACCGAAGTTTTTGAATTTTTCAGTCGCGCAGAAAATTTAAATCAATTAACGCCACCCGAATTGGAGTTTAAAATCTTAACTCCATTGCCCATCCTCATGCAAAAAAATACGCAAATTGATTATAAAATCAAACTTTCAGGGATTCCGTTCCGATGGCGCACTCGAATCACTGCTTATGAACCGCCTTATCGGTTTGTCGATGAGCAAGAAGCAGGTCCGTATAAAATTTGGCATCACGAACACCGATTTGAAGACAAAGGCGATTTTGTTTTGATGACTGACCGTGTTCAATTTTTATCGCCTGGCTGGTTTTTAGAACCTATCATCAACAAATACATTGTTGAGCCGCGTGTCCGCGCCATTTTTGAATATCGGACAAAGCAATTAAAAACGCTTTTCTAGATTTTAATTAAGCGATTTGCTGGATAATTTTTTGAATTTCGGCACTATCGCTTTCGCTCCGTTGTGGTGCAACAGCTTTTTTTGCCGAAAAGTGAATGGCATCCGGACGTACTTGGGACACGATTGGAGCAACATTTTCGCTTGTAATGCCGCCGCCCACCATAATTTCAATCCGTCCGCGTGCTAAATCCATGATTTTTTGCAGGTTTGGAATCCCGCGAAACGCATCAGGAGCTTGTCCACTTGTCAGAATCCGTTTCACGCCTAATCCAATAAGCGTCTCTAATGCGGTTTCAAACTCGTGCAAACGGTCGAATGCCCGATGAAAAACAACGTCCATCGGACGCGCCCATTCCATAAAACGTTTCATAGAAGGCACATCAATCGTATTATCAAGGTTCAGCGCGCCAATGACAATGCCATCCATCCCCATTTTCTTACAAAATAAGATGTCTTCTTTCATCACCGCAATTTCCGTTTCCGAGTAACAAAAATCGCCCACTCTTGGACGAATCAATACAAAAATTGGTTTTTGAAAGCCTTTTCGTGCCATTTTAATTAAACCATAACTCGGCGTTAACCCGCCAGTTTCGAGCGCGGCGCATAATTCGATTCGATGTATTGGATTTACATTCGCTACCCAAACCGATTCAATCGATTGCGCACAGATTTCAATAGGAATCATAAGCATCTAAATTAAAAGCGTTAAAAAAAACAAAAGGGTCGTACAAAAAGGGGGCAAAACAAAATAAATGCCAGAAACCCCTTTTCATACAACCCTATTGTATATACCCTTGAAAGTCAAAATCTTATTTTGTGACGATAAATTTTTTAGTTACCGCAGAATTATTCGTTTGCAAATTCATCAAATAAATGCCATTTGCCAAATGACTCAAAGGCATTTGAACAATATTCCCTCCTTTGGTAGCAATCGATTTCACATGTGCAACGGATTGCCCCCCCAAATTAACCACAGAGAAAGTCGCATCGCTGTCCGCCGTCGCATTGAAAGTGACTAAACCTCCTTCAACGGAAATCGTACCGATTTCCAATTTGGCACTTTTGCCCAAATCGACGCTCAAAACTTTAGAATGGCTCATCACGCCTGAGAATTCAACATCTTTCAAACGGTAATAAGCAATAACCCCCGTTGCAGCAGCATCTGAAAAGAAATATTGAGTAGGCAAATTCGTCGTGCCTTGTCCTTTTAATACCCCAATCGTCTCGAAATGAAGCCCATTATAACTGCGTTCTACTTCAAAAAAAGCATTATTTTTTTCAGAAGCCGTCGCCCAAGCTAAATTCACTTTATCCGATTCAACAGCAGCTTTAAAAGAAACTAATTCAATAGCAAGCACCGAACCCACTGTAATCGTCGCAGTACCCGTAATAGGCGTACCCGCAGGCGTTTTCGCCGTAATGGTAATGGTAAAACTACTATTTTTGGCGGCGTTGGCAGGTATTTTCACCACAATACTATTGGACGCTGCGGACGCAGTAGGCAAAGTCGTCGTCGTCGTCGCACCCGTAGCAGTGCCCGTGTTCGCAAAAGCAGTGACTAAGCTATTGACATTAACGTTGCCCCCAAAACCACCGTTTGCATTGGGATCGTATGCAGAATACACAACATTTAAGGTGACTGTATTCGCATTTGCATCCCATGGCTTGACCGTGATGCTTGAAGAGTTAGGTGTAATTACAAGTACGTCGGTTTGTGCCATCGCATAACCACTAAAAGTAATCCATAACAATAAAATAAAACCTTTTTTCATAAAATAAAATTTAATTAAGATATAAAACGAATTTGAATAAATGACACTTTCATAAAAAAAGCCATGGTATCCAACATTTTTTACATTTTTGATAAAAAAATAAAAACGCGGTTTACCAATAAAACCCTTTCTTTAAAAAAAATTAGGTTATATTATTAAAAATAATTGGATTACTAAGTTTGTTATACGGGATTGACAGCAGATTTATGGGCTGTTTGGCGGACAGTTTGTGCCCTTACAAGGATGAATTACGGATTGGAAACCGATTTCTGACGCGCTTTTGAACCTATTTGAACGAAATATTTATTCAAGCTATTTTGCAAGGAAAGCCTTTGTTCGTTTTACCTTTCTTTCAAATCTTATCCAGCATTAAAAAAAAAATCATATAAACAGTTCATAGTGCGTATTTTTCATCATACCCATTATAATTTGACTTGCAAAGATAAATAAATATACAATATAGTAGTATTTTTTTTGGATAGTAAAAATGTATTTATTTAAAAAAAAAAATACTTAACAGGGTAGCCACATAAACCCGATAAATGTTATAACAATATTTGCACGAAATGAATTATCCGAATAAAACAGGAGTCTTCTCAAATTTTTGTAAAACTCGGGAGGACTCCTATTCGTGCAGGATGCCCGAAATAAATGGGGAAAGATTTCAAGTCCTTAGAAATGCAATTTAGGCGTATCCCGCACCGCGACAGGACCGAGTAGGTTCACATCTTTGACCAACCACTGCCCGCTTTGCTTAATCAAAAAATGTTTGACAGCCGCTTTGCCATCTGCATCCTCAATCACGCAATCGCAATCCGCTTTTTCATTTTTTTCGCGGCACTTGATTTCTAAAATGTTGTTTTTAGTCGCCCCCGTAGGCTCGATGTGGTACAGCGAATCCAGCGCGTTGACGAATTTCAACGTTTCCCCCGTCGTCAAGCGGCGCGCTAATCCAAAATCGTTGTTCGCAACCGATTTTTCATAGGCTTTCACCACCAATTCGGGCGTATTCGGCAACACGGGCAAAGCTCGAATCACATCACTCCCGACTTGATTCGGTGCACGTTCTTCTCGGTTACAATTTATCAAAAAAAACGAACCTGTACTCAATACAATAACAGTTAGGAGATTACGCATGGATTATGGATTTTTAATTTCGATTTTAATGTGATAAGGGAATGATGAATTTTTAGTACATAACAAAAGTGTAGGGCGAATCGGAACACAGATGACGCAGATTGGACGGATTTACACGGATTTTTTTTGAATTTATGCTGAATTTTAGCACCTATTCAAAAAAAATCCGTGTAAATCCGTCCAATTCGTGTCATCTGTGTTCCAATTCGCATCGTCATTTTTTTTTGTCCCGTACCGATATAATAAATTCATTCATCATTATCTGCCGACATGTATTAAAAGCACAGATATATCAGAAGGTGACACACCACTGATTCGACTGGCTTGCCCAATAGTTCGAGGACGAATTTTAGTCAATTTCTGCCGCGCCTCTATCGACAACGAAGGCATCGTATGATAATCCAACCCATCATACAACCGCAAATCTTCTAATCGACGCATTTTCGCAGCCATTTCTTGTTCTTTTTCGATATAGGCTTCATATTTCAAATCAATTTCTGCTGTTTCAATACATTCCACATCGTATTTTTTCAAAAAATCATTCAAATTCGGCAATGCTTTACGCAAACCTACAAGGTCTATTTGCGGACGCATCAAAATCCCATGAATTTTGGCGCGTTGTTTTATCGGCGGCGTACCGACCGATTCCAAATAACCATTGATATCATCGGGCGAAACATTGGTTTCCCGACAATACAAGGCAATCGCCTGCGCTGCCTGCACTTTTTCGCGCACTCGCGCCAATCGAGCATCCATACCCGCCATACCAAGCCCTTCTGTCAAAGGAGTCAACCGCGTATCCGCATTATCCTGCCGCAACAAAATCCGAAATTCTGCCCGCGACGTGAACATTCGATACGGTTCTTCCGTCCCTTTGCTCACCAAATCGTCAATCAATACACCTATATATGCATCCGACCGTTTCAAAATAAACGGTTCTTGCTCTTTCACTGCCAAAGCCGCGTTCAAACCCGCCATCATGCCTTGACAAGCCGCTTCTTCATAACCCGTCGTCCCATTGATTTGCCCCGCAAAAAATAGATTTTTAACCAAATGCGTTTCCAAACTCAATGACAATTGCATCGGCGGGAAATAATCGTACTCAATTGCATAGCCCGGACGAAACATTTTAACATCTTCAAAGCCAACGATTTTTTTCAAGGCTTTATATTGCACATCTTCGGGCAACGAAGAAGAAAAACCATTAATATAAACTTCTACGGTATTCCAACCTTCGGGTTCGACAAATAATTGATGTCTATCTCGGTCGGCAAAACGATTGATTTTATCCTCAATGCTCGGGCAATAACGCGGTCCCAACCCTTGAATCCGCCCATTAAACATCGGCGAACGGTCAAAACCTGTTTTCAACAAATCATGCACTTCGGGCGATGTGTAAGTAATATGACAAGAACGCTGTTTGGTCAACGTTGGCGTATCCGAAAAAGAGAATTTCGATGGATTTTCATCCCCCGGTTGTTCCTCCATGCGGTCGTAATGCAAACTCCGCCCGTCCAAACGCGGCGGCGTACCCGTTTTCATGCGCCCCGCCTCAAAACCCAATGCTACTAATTGTTCCGTAATGCCCTTTGCCGCACTTTCGCCTGCGCGCCCACCGCCAAATTGTTTTTCGCCAATATGGATGATGCCATTTAAAAACGTCCCATTAGTCAAAACCACCGCTTCCGCAGGGATTTCAATGCCCATACCCGTCACAACACCGTGTACACGTCCATTTTTGACGATTAAACCCTTGACCATCTCTTGCCAAAAGTCAATATTCGGATGTTTTTCGAGCATACTGCGCCACTCCGCCGCAAACGCCATTCGGTCACTTTGCGCACGCGGACTCCACATCGCGGGTCCTTTGGAACGATTTAACATTCGGAATTGAATCATCGTGCGGTCTGTCACGATGCCCGAATAGCCACCCAGCGCGTCGATTTCGCGCACAATCTGTCCTTTTGCAACGCCGCCCATCGCAGGATTGCACGACATTTGCGCAATCGTCTGCATATTCATCGTTGCCAAAAGCACTTTTGACCCCATATTCGCCGCCGCTACCGCCGCTTCACAACCTGCGTGCCCCGCGCCAACCACTATCACATCGTATTTCGGAAACATTTATTCTTAATTTTGCGACAAATTTACAATAATTTTGTGAGCAAGTTGTGAATTTTTTTAGAGGCACGTTGGAATTAGGATTAAATGGGATTTTTTTTTGGATTAAATAAGATTGATTTTTTAGGATTTTTAGGATTAAAATCCCAATCCATCTAAAATCTAAGAAAATTGAAATTAAAAAAAATAAACTTGATTTTGACCCGAATTACGAATTATTTAGTGAAAATTCGTGTAATTCGGGGCAAAAATTTTCTAAAATTCAAACCTATTAAAAAGAAAAAAAATTCTACTTCAATGAAATCTATTTTTAAATCTTCTCTCATTAGTATTTTGTTGTGTTTGTTGCCGAATAGTGCGACGATACAAGCCTGTGGCGGTGGTTTCGACCACACAGGTTATGCTTATCAATCATGGCTTTTCCAAACGGACTTAATTCCAATGAAAACGCTCCATTTGTTAGGTTATCCGCGTTTGAGTACGTCGCGGCGCGAGTCTGATCCTTTCGCGCCTTTTCACGAGGATACGACTTTTTATATTCAAAATGTCGCGGAATGGCAGGCGGCAATCGCGGCTGACCCTGCAATTCCGACCAAAGTAGCAGATAAAGATATTCACGAAATCCTTTATAGGCTTGACCCCGAACCTTATTTCCGAAAAATGAAAAAGGATTCTTTGCGTCAAAATAGTTTTATCAAAGCCATTAAATCGTCGAAACTTGCAAATTATCTTGATTTTGCCAAAACCTGTGAGCAATTAATGAATTTGGGAGGGATTTGGGAAGAAGATGGGGTGAAGAAAAAAAATGCCTATTCTTTAAAGGAACATATTCAAGCAGGCGATGCTTTTTTGAATCAACCTGCGATAACGCCATTTATACGCGAGCGTGTGGCGTATCAAATCGTGAAAATGGCGCATTATTTGGGCGATACGGCGCGAGTAACCGCAACTTATCAACAATTTTTAGAAAAATCTACTTCTAAAAGTTGGGTAATTGGTTCGGCGCGTTATTACGATGCAGTGGCGCATGAAAATCCCGCACTTAAAAATTTGTTGCTTGCGCGGACTTTTGAACATTCGGTGGATAAACGTTGGTTGTCGTTGGAACATTTTGATTACAGCGAAGAACTCCGTTCTAAAACGCTCGCGCTCGCTGAAAATGCAGCCGACCGCGCTCGATTAATGATGATGCCTGTTTTATTAAACGAGGGGCGCAATTTGGTAGATTTAAAAAACATATATCAAATTCATCCTCAAAATTCGTTTATTGCAATCGCTATTCAACGCGAAATCAATAAGTTAGAGAATTGGATTTTAACCAATCGTTTTACCGAATTTAAAACTTCGATGGCTACGAATGAGGCGCAAAAACAAGTCGATGACGACAAAAAAACGCCTCAAGATTTCATTGATCTGCGTAATGTGCGTTCGGATTTGCAATATTTGGATGAATTAGCCCTGTTTGTGGGCAAAATCGAAGCAGAACATCAACAAGCCGAACCAGATTATTGGACAATGGCGGTCGCACATTTAGCTTTTTTGAAAAAAGATTTTGTCAAAACCAAACAATATTTGGCAAAAATCAAGGATGGAACAAGTGTTTCTATCGCTATGCAGGCTCAAAAAGCAGTGACGCTTTTATTATGCGATTTATATGCGACTCCGCAATTAAATCAAAAAACAGAACAAGCTATTTTGAAATTTGACGCTTTTTTGAAGCAAAATGAAACTCAAATCGCTGATTATGAATCTTTTAGGTCACAAATTATGCGTTTTTTATCGGAACGCTATATCAAAGCGGGACAAGTCGCACAAGGTATTTTGATATTAAGTAAATCCTCTTTGACGTATGGTAAACTTTCGCACTATTGGGAAAAGAATTTTTATCATAGTTTCCTCGAAACCAATCAACCGCAAGTGATTCAAACGGCAATTGATTTAATGACAGGCAAAACGGCGCAAACGGATTTTGAAAAATGGTTGGTTCAAGAACCGAAACCTTATGATAATGATTGTTGGTATTGTTCTGCCGAAGAACGAAAGCGTCGTATTATTCCAAAATGGAATATTGAGAAGTTAAAAGAATATCAATCCATGCTTTATCTTCATCGAGACCAGTTAGATAGTGCATATTCGGTCTTAAAAACAGTGCCTCCAAAGTTTTGGGAGCAGCCTCCATATACGACTTATATGAGTTTTGACCCTTTTTATTATATGCTTTATATTCCTGATATGGATTTTTCCAACAAAGTGGAAGAACCTTATTACAATAAAACGACTTTTATAGAGCGATTGCTCGAACTCAAACAAGAATTGAAATCAGACCCGAAAAAATATGAACAAAATTATTTTTTAATCGGCACCGCGTATTACAATATGACATCGCATGGTAATTATTGGTTAATGTCGCATATTTATCATCCGGGCGATGATTTATTTAGCACTGATTCTACTTTTGAAGCTACATATATTGGTTGTAAGTATGCGTTAGAATGGTTTAATCAAGGTGTAAAATCTTGTGAAAATAAATCTTTGGCAGCCCTTTGTTGTTTCATGGCGCAAGAATGTGAACACAAACGAGATAAATATGAGGCGCAATCGGATGCCGAAATGGAGAAAAACCCATTAATACTTGCCAATACACCGCTTTGGGAGGTATTTAAGCAGCGTTTCAAAGATGCAGAACCTTATCAAAAACAGGCATATTGGTGTCAACATTTGGAAGAATTGATGGAAAATATTTATGATAACGAAATAAAAGAACATTCAGGTGCTAATACATCAAATTATTATTGGTATGCTGGATTATTGGGGATTTTGGGATTGGGTGGTTATGCGTTTTATCGGCGGCGACTTAGATGAAAATCTCAAGTTATACTGTAAAGGTCTGAATTAGGGAAATTTACTCAGTACAGGACAAAAATACTTTTTGGCACAGATTGAACAGATTCCACGAGATTTTCACAAATTTTTTTTGATTTTAAGCATTGAAAATCAGAAAAAATCTGTGAAATCTCGTGGAATCTGTTCAATCTGTGCCAAAAAGTATTTTTGTCTTGTACTAAGCAAAATGGAAACGCTATAACTCAAATATTTAAAAATTAAAAACTTATCACTATGAATCGTTGGATGATAGCAGGTATTTTAGTCGCGGCGGGCGCGCTGTATTGGAGTCAAAACGGTACGCCGCGCAAGATTCATCGTTCGTTTTACTATTGGAAACAGGTGCCCCAAAGGTTGGATACCACTCAAATCCATGAGTTAAAATTGAATCGAATGTATGTTAAATTTTTTGATATAGATTGGCGTGTTGGCGATGGTGCGTATCCGCGTGAAGCGTTTGCGCGCAACATCGATTCGGTGAAAATGCCGATGGAAGTGGTGCCTGTGGTCTATATTATGAATCCTGTTTTTCAAAAAGCAGATTCAGCCGCTTTGACCTTGTTGACTCAAAAATTAATTGAAAAAATGGGAACGAAATACCCAGAAATTCAATTGGATTGTGATTGGTCGGGTTCGACGCGGGATAAATATTTCAATTTTTTGCGACAATTGCGAGCCGCTTTGCCGAAAACGGTTTTATTAAGTGCGACGATTCGGTTACATCAAATCAAGGATAAAGCTAAAATGGGGATTCCACCCGTAGATAGAGGAATGTTAATGATGTATAACTTTTTGAATCCCAGCGATTTCAATGAAAGGAATTCTATTTTTGAAGCCGCCGAAGCTAAAAAATATTTGAAAAATAATGCCAAATATCCATTACCTTTGGATGTTGCATTGCCATTATTTCGTTGGGGGATTGTTTATCGCAGCAGTAAATATTTTAATTTATTCAACAATTTTAACTCGAAAGCGGCGGATAGTTTACTATTTTTGACCAAGAAAGGCAGATTTTACGAAGTTAATGCAGATACGGTTTTCCGAAAAGAATATTTGCGTTATGGCGACAAAATCAAAATCGAGGAAATTCAAGATGCGGATTTGATTGCGTGTGCGACGCTTGCTGCACCGTTAGTCAAGAAAACCAATGATTTACATATTGCTTATTTTCATTATGAAAATGATTTAATTACCACGTTCAAACCAGAAACGTATGAACAAGTTTTTCAAATTTTTAACCGTTAGTACGGTCTTGATGTTGATGCCGAATCCGTCTGGGATTCAGGCGTGTTGGAATGGCTTTTTGCACGAAGATTATAATTTTCGATGCTGGCTGTTTCCGCAAGAATTGATTCCAATGCAGGCAATCACTGCATTGAATTACGTAAAAGTGATGAATAATGATTTTGAAGGGGCGCGCAATGACACTTGGTCGCGCTTTCGTTTTGACACCACGTTTTACACGCAAAATGTGGTGGAATGGGAAACGGCGATGGCGGCTGACCCTGCGATTGGTGCGTCCAAAAAGGTGTTGCGCAAAGATATTCATAAAATTTTGTATAACATCGACCCGAATGTGTATTTTCGGCAGATGAAAGGCGATACGTTGAAACAAAATACGTTTATCCAAGCCGTGAAAGCGTCAAAACCGATGTTGGATTACCTTAATTACGCCAAAACTTGTGAACAACTAATCAATTTCAACGACCCATGGGACGAAAATGATAAAAAAGATAAAAATGTGTTTAAAAAGCATATTAATATCGGAGATGCGATGGCGCGCCAAAAAACCACAAGTTCTTTCATTCGCGAACGCACGGCGTATCAAATCCTCAAATTGTCGCATTATATGCAGGATACGACGCAAGTGATGAATCTTTATAAACAATATTTTGAAAAATCGGGTTCAAAAAGTTGGGTAATGGGTTCGGCGAGTTATTATGACGCGCTGGCACATCAAAATCCGTTGGTACGTAATACGCTTTTGGCTTATGTGTTTGAAAATTCAATAGAAAAAAGATGGTCTGCGCTTCAAATGTTTGATAGCGAAAATTATGAAAAATCGCTTGCCGTCACGCGCAATCCGCAAGAACGGGCGCGGATGATGTTGATGCCTTTGATGACGCAACAAGGTCGAACCTTGAATGAGTTGCAAAAAAATTATCAAGTAGAACCGCGCAATCCATTGTTGCCACTTGCTATTCAACGAGAAATCAATAAGTTAGAAAATTGGATTTTTACCAATCGTTTTACCGAATATACACAATCCAGCGCGCCCGAACGCGAATATGTGGACGTTTCCGACCCGAAATATGTGCCGCAAGACAAAATTAATGCACAAAATTTGAAATCCGATTTGTTGTATTTGGAAACGGTTTCGGCATTTGTGAACAAGGTTGCGACCGAACGCAAACAACCGAATCCTGCGTATTGGTCTTTGGCGGCAGCGCATTTGGCATTTTTGAAAAAGGATTTTGTCACGACGAAACGCTTTTTAGCGGAAGTCCAAAAGGAAAAATCCGTTTCTCCATCCATTCTACTCCAAACGGCTTTGACAGAATTATTGAGTGACCTGTACGCCACTCCGCGTTTGGACGCAGAACATGAAAAATCTATTTTGAAATTCGACGCTTTTCTCCAAAAAAATGCCAAAGAAATCGCGAATTACGATGTATTTCGGAGTCAAATCATGCGATTTTTGTCCGAAAGGTTCGTTGCAGACGGTCAAGCCGCGAAAGGTTTGTTGATTTTAAGCAAATCCAACCTCGTTTTTGGAGAAATTAAAAATATTTGGGAAAAGAACTTTTATCACAAAGTCCTCGAAACCAAAAATCCACAAGTGATTGAACAAATTATAGACATCGCACAACGCAAACCGCGCACGACCTTAACCGATTTTGAAAAATGGTTGGCAAGTGAACCTAAACCGTATGGCGACCCTATCGAAAGAGGCTATTATGGTTCAAAGGCGGAGTTCGAGGCGGCAAAAGCGAAGCCTGTTACTTGGAATATCCATAAGTTGAAAGATTATGAATCCATGATTTACCTCAATCGCGACTATTTAGATAGTGCGTATTTGATTTTGAAAACGATTCCCAATGATTATTGGGCGGGTTATCCGCATTCGACCTATTTGATTGACAATCCATTTCAATACATGACCTATATTCCGCGCAAAGAATCGGAGGAAAATTTGCCAAAATCGCGTTATACCAAAACAACATTTGTCAAAAAGCTAATTGACCTTAAACAACAGTTGAAAACAGACCCCAAAAAATATGAACAAAATTATTTTTTGCTCGGCACCGCGTATTATAATATGACGCATGCAGGGAATTTTTGGTTGATGTCGGAAATTGCTTGGGACAATGGTTACGATTTGGAACGGAATGCTTGGAATGATGTGTATTTTGGCGGGCAACGCGCCGCAGATTGGTTTGCAAAAGGCGTTGCGCAATGTGCGAAAAAAGAAAATGCAGCCCTTTGTTGTTTTATGGCAAACGTTTGTCAGACTCAACGGGATAAATATGATTTTGAATTGAAATATCAGCGTACAGAGTATGAAAAACGCCCCGAATTTAAAGACAAAAAAACACCTCTTTGGGCAACGTTGAAAACGCGTTTCAAGGATGCGGGCGCGTATGAAAAAAGAGAATATTGGTGTCAGCATTTAAACGAGATGATGACCGCGATAGATAAGTAAAGCGTTTTAAATGAAGCTGGTAAATGAAAAACCTCTAAATTTGCAAAGATTTAGAGGTTTTTCATTTCTAAATGCTTTAAAAATCAAAAAAAATCATTCCAAAATCATGGTTATAACCACCTTTTACGAACTAATCGCTTCAGAATTATCGGCGATTTTGCAAAATAATATTTCAGATGAGCGCGTCAAAGCGCATAAAAATATCGAACTCAATAAAAGTTATGCGTTATTAGTTTGGTTTTTAAAATTTTATGGTCAAAAAGATTTGTATAAATCGTATATTACAGATGGCAGCGATGACAAATCTTGTGATATTATATTTTCAAACAAAAATGTGCAAGGAGAAGATGTTTTTTATATCGTTCAATCCAAATATGTTCAATTTGACAAACATAAAAAAACAGAAGAGGCTTTCCCTAAAATCAAAAAAGAAGAACTTGGCAGCACGTTGAATGATTTTTCGATGTTGCTGAGTGGAGAACGCGTAGCCAGTAAAAATGAAAATTTTAATCAAAAATATGAATTATTGAAAAAACATTTGGAAAATAATGGAAAAGCCAAATTTATATTTTTTACGTTGGCAGGCACGAGCAGTTCTGTGGAGGAATCGGTCAACGCATTTAATAAAAATTATGCACCGAATGTGAGCTTAGAAGTCATTGATATAGAACGCATTAGACGAGATTATATTGAATTTAAATATAAAGAAGTCAAGACTGAAAATCCGTTGGAATACAATTATAATTCGGAAGATAGCACCATTAAATTGCCGATAGAGCGTTTCGAGGGCGCGAAACGAGATATTTTTGAATTTGAAGGGCGCGCAAAAGCATTTACCTTTTTGCTGAAACCGAAAACCGTTTATGAACTTTTTAAAAAATATAAATTTAGTTTATTTTTCAAAAATGTGCGCAATCCGATACACCGTTCCAATTACAATGCAAAAATTGTAGAAACTTTGCTGAAAGAACCCGATTCTTTTTGGTATTTCAACAATGGTATTACGGCGATTACGAATATATTGCCCGATGTGGGCGTTCATGCGAAAAATATGACGATTGAAGGTTTGCAAATCATCAATGGCGCGCAAACGGTTTATTCTATCTTCAAGGCGTACGAATCCGCAACGCGGGTGCAACAAAAAGCGATGGATGTTTATGCCAAAGTTTCGATTCGATTGATAGGTTCGAGCAATGAAGCGTTTAATTTGCAAATCACGCGCTATACCAATATGCAAAATCCAATGGAAAATCGAGATTTTTGGGCGAATGACGATGTGCAACAACGATTACAATTGGAATCCTTTCAAACAAACATTTGGTATGAGAAGCGGCGAGATGAGTTTCAACTCTCGGAAGAGCAACAAAAAGCATTAGGTATTGAAATTGTTCATAATTCTGATATGGCATCCTCCTATGTAGTATTTCATTTGCAGAAGCCAAAATACTGGAATCAAGCAGCTCTTTTTATTTCCAGAAAAGAACAGAATGATGGTTTATATGAAGAAGTGTTCAATAAAAATACAAAGTTTATAGATATGTATGCTGCTCGGTTTATTGAAAGTGTAGTTATTTCCCTATCTGAAAAAATGTTTGATGATTCACTTAATAAAAAATATGATCCAGAGCAGGATGAACAAGCGCAATTTTTGGATATTGCTGCCGCAACAGTAACACAAGTTTCAATAGCACTTGCTCGGGTCGTAATGCAAAAATATTTCGCGCTTCTACGACCCAATCCATCTGGTAAAATATTTAACCTAAGTTTACATCTTTTAGAAATTAGCAAAGCGCGAACGGGAGCTAACTGGATTGAATTGCAAAAAATATTAAAATATGTTGTAAGTCTAATTGTTAAAAAAATCAAGTCTTTCAAAGGAGATAAATCTGAAGCAATACTAAGGTTGATAACAATGACACAGCAAGAATTGTGTGATGCGATTGCTGTCAAAATAGAAGAAGATGGGATTGACGTAGCTGCAATTCAAGCCATCGAACTTTGAAAGCATAACAAAAAACAGCAAGTGTTCACTTGTAAAATATATTTGCTGAATTGCCGTTAGTGCCTTATCTTTGTATAAAATCTAAAAAAAGTTGTGTCATGCCTACAACGCAAGCCGTTAGCACGCCGAAAAAGATTCCGACCTCCTTGATTTATGAAGTGATGGATGGGCAGCCGCTTTACTACAAAGGGTATCAACTCGTCTTGAAAAAACAAAAAACATTAGCCGATATCATGGGGAGTAGTAAATTGCAATTTGTAATTATTTCTTATTTGTTAAAATTGCTTTTTCAGAAATTGGAAGACGATGCTTACTATGTAGGCACGAATGAAGTGGGTTTGCATCTCGGATTACGCGATAATTTGAGCAGCGATATTGTTATTTTTGATAAGCAATGCTTAATCAACGATAAAATTGAAGATAAATATGCAACCGTCGCACCTCGGATTGTGATTGAAGTAGATACCAAAGCCGATTTATCGACTTCCGATAAATTATTGAATTACACGATGCGTAAAACGCAGAAATTATTAGATTTTGGAGTGGAGCGCGTGATTTGGATTTTTACGCAAGACCAACGGATTTTAGTGGCGGATAAGCAGCAACCCGATAATTGGAATTTGGTGAGTTGGAATCAAGACATTCACATTCTGAATGGCATTTCTTTTAATATTGACGCTTATTTGAAAAAACAAATCTAAGTGGGAATGATGAATGATGAATGATGAATATTTAAATATTCATCATTCATCATTCATCATTCATCATTCATCATTTAATTAGCTCAAACCAATATCTTGCCGAATCTTATTCAACGCCGAACCCGCTTTAAACCAAGCAATTTGCTGTTTATTAAAGGTGTGTTTGACTTCAAAAGATTCCGTAGAACCGTCCGCGTGATGCAAAACGACATTTAAGTTTTTGCCTTCTGCAAACGTATCCGTTCCTGTAATATCAATCGTATCGTCTTGACGAATCTTGTCATAATCCGCAGGATTCACAAAGGTCAAACCCAACATGCCTTGTTTTTTCAAATTCGTCTCATGGATCCGCGCAAATGATTTCACAATCACCGCTTTCACGCCCAAAAAGCGCGGTTCCATCGCCGCATGTTCGCGGGAAGAACCTTCTCCATAATTATCTTCGCCAAAAACAACTGTACCAAGACCCGCCGCTTGATAAGCTCTTGCCGACGCTGGCACTGCCATATATTGATTGGTCTTGAAATTCAATACTTTATTCGTCTCGTCATTGAACGAATTGACCGCGCCAATCAAACAATTGTTTGAAATATTCTCCAAATGCCCTC
Source organism: Bacteroidota bacterium (assembly GCA_039795795.1). GTDB lineage: Bacteria > Bacteroidota > Bacteroidia > Chitinophagales > Saprospiraceae > JAAFJT01. The sequence continues at coordinate 15,693 of JBDKKX010000026.1, forward strand.
TAAATTCTAACCAAGGACCCGCCATAGAAATATGGTCGGTTGTACATTTGCCTTTCGCCTTGATTAACAAACGCATCCCTGTCAATTCCGATGCAGCCGTCGGTTTAAATTGCGTCAATAATTGCAAACGCTTCGAGGTTGGATTCACAGAAACCGTCAGTTTCGTACCGAAACGCGGTGGTGCAATATAGCCCGCAGCATCCAACGAAAGGTCGCCAAAACCATTCGGCGGCAATTCCGCACCCACAGGCGCATCCAATTTCACTTGTTCGCCTTTGTTATTCGTCAACGTGTCGGTCAACGGGTTGAACGTCAAATCACCCGCAATCGCCATCGCCGTCACGATTTCTGGAGACGCTACAAACGAATGCGTATTCGGATTGCCGTCCGCCCGCTTCGAGAAATTGCGGTTGAACGACGTGATAATACTGTTTTTCTCTTTTTTCTCCGCACCATGACGCGCCCACTGACCAATACACGGTCCGCAAGCATTCGCCAAAACCATTCCACCAATATTGGAAAACTTATCCAATAAGCCATCTCTATCCACCGTAAAACGAATCAATTCCGAACCAGGTGTAATCGTAAATTCCGCTTTTGCCGTCAAACCTTTATCCGTTGCCTGTTGCGCCAAAGACGCGGCTCTATCCAAATCTTCATACGAAGAATTCGTACAAGAACCAATCAAACCCACCGATAATTTCTGAGGATAGCCTTTTTCACGCACCGCCGCCGCAAATTTAGAAAGCGGCCAAGCTAAATCGGGCGAAAACGGACCATTAATATGCGGTTCGAGTTCCGAAAGATTGATTTCAATGACTTGGTCAAAATAACGTTCAGGATTGCGGTACACCGCAGGGTCGCCCGTCAATTCCATGCCCACTGAATTCGCTAATTTTGCAACATCCGCCCTGCCCGTCGCTTTAAGGTAAGCGTTCATCGTCGTATCGTAGCCAAAAAGAGAAGTCGTCGCGCCAATTTCCGCACCCATATTACAAATCGTCCCCTTACCCGTCGCAGACATCGCTTCCGCGCCTTCTCCAAAATATTCCACAATGCAGCCCGTACCGCCTTTCACCGTCAAAATCCCCGCAACTTTCAAAATCACATCTTTCGGCGAAGTCCAACCCGATAATTTACCTGTCAATTTCACCCCAATCAACTTCGGCATTTTCAATTCCCAAGCCATTCCAGACATCACATCCACCGCGTCCGCGCCCCCAACGCCAATCGCCACCATGCCCAAACCACCCGCATTCACTGTATGCGAATCCGTTCCAATCATCATCCCGCCCGGAAACGCATAATTTTCCAACACAATCTGATGGATAATCCCCGCACCCGGTTTCCAGAAACCCAGACCATATTTATTAGACACCTCGCGCAAAAAATTATAGACTTCTGAATTTTCAGACTCCGCGCGCACTAAATCCGCACTTGCACCCACTTTGGCTTGAATCAAGTGGTCACAATGCACCGTTGACGGCACTGCCACTTTCTTCCGACCACACATCATAAATTGCAATAAAGCCATTTGAGCCGTCGCATCCTGCATCGCCACACGGTCTGGTGCAAAAAAAACGTAATCCATGCCGCGTTTGTAATCCGCCAAAGGCGAATCGGGATGCAAATGGGCGTAAAGAATTTTTTCGGCGAGCGTCATCGGGCGACCGAGACGGTCACGGGCTGCTCCAATCTTGCTGGCGTAAGATTTGTAAAACGCCTTGAGCATTTTAATATCGAAGGTCATAACCGGTCGAGCAAATTAGGTTAGGTAATCGAGATTTTTTTTTATAAAACGACCTCGTTGCTTTGGACGAAGCCCGTTTTGGTACATCACTAAAACGGTGCAAAGATAGCTCTTTTCTCTTAATTTTTTTTTTATTTTGCGCTTATATGCAAATATATAGATTTCTATATGTCTGTTTTTTAAAACAAAAGAAACTAAAATTTTTGTTCCTCTTTGTCCCGCTTGTAATTTTCGTGCTAAAAACCAATTTTTTGAATTATTTTTGCACAAATATTAATAATATGGTATATTTTTAAACTAAAAATGGCATGGATTATTTGGAAATTGTTAGAAACGTTTTAGATGTTATTCTGAACGAAGCACCTAAAATTGCTAAAGCGGCGGCATTGCTGTTTGGTGGTTTTTGGGCGATTGGGCAACTGATGGGATTTTTGCGCACCGCGCTGGAAAAATCGGGTTTAGACCGTGATTTGCGTCCTTTCTTGAATTCGATGGCGAATGTGGTGATGAAAGTCTTACTATTATTGTCGGTAGCGGAAATGGTGGGCTTTAAAACCACTTCGTTTATGACGATTTTAGCATCCGCCGCTTTTGCGATTGGTTTAGCATTGCAAGGCAGTTTGAGCAATTTTGCAGCAGGCGTGATGGTTTTGATTTTCAAACCGTATCGCGTCGGCGATAAAGTGAACATTCAAGGACAAAGCGGTACGGTGAATGAAATTCAAATTTTCCATACTCTTATTGTCAATACGCAGAAAAAAACAATTATTATTCCGAATGCAACGGCTGTGAACGGCATTATTTTAAATTGGACGACGAATAAAACGTTAAAAACAGATATTATCATTCCGATTCATTATGGAATTGATTTTGACATGGTGGCTCATTTGATAGAAAAAGAGATTGAATTCACGGAAAAAATTGAAAACAAGCCTTCTTATGAGGTAAAATTTGTTCAATTTGATAAAGGAGGTTATACGATAAGCGTTCAAGTGCAGGTATCGCCTGCCAACCATGATGATGTCGTAGCGGAATTGTCTAAAAATATTTACACTGCTTTGAATAAATCGGGAATTGAATTGGGATTGAATAAATGATAAATGATGAATGATGAATGATGAATTTTATAATTAATTGACTATTAATTAATTATAAAATTCATCATTCATCATTCATCATTTATCATTCATCATTTATCATTCATCATTTCGACGAGTAGTTAATTGTGTTAACGATTTGTTAAACAGGGTTTTTCTCGCGTCATAATTATAAAAAACAAATTTATACTAACTAAATTTGTTCATTCAATCATTGACATTATAATATATGACAAACTCTGGAAGGCACACCACCATTAAAATTTTAGTCGTCGAACGCGACGCAGCACGGTTTAAGGTTCTTCAAAAGTCAGTAAAGCCCTTCGCATCCACCGCACAACAGGCAACCGATTATATTGATGCGTTGTATCATATCAAACATTTCAATTATGACGCAGTTATATGTCCGTTAGTTTTGCCTCAAATGGACGGTTTTGAATTGATGGAGCGCGCTTTGCAACTCACGCCCGAAACACGATTTGTGATTTTATTGAGTGGCGATGAAAATGAAGCGATTTGTACGGAAGCGAGGGAATTAGGCGCGTTTGCGTGCATTGCTCGCGATGAATCTCGTAAATTGTCCTTCGCTTTGCAGCGATTAGTGGATGAATGCGAGTCGTATGCAGGGTCGGATAGCGACGAACCGCCGATAGGTTCAGGCGCTTAAAAAAATTTGAAGTGGCTGTCTTAAAATAAAAAATCACAAAATATTATCGGGTTGTGATACAATTGGAACGCGGAGGACGCGGATTGGACGGATTTACACGGATTTTTT
>JBDKKX010000027.1:0-18307 GCA_039795795.1 Bacteroidota bacterium
TAGTTTCCTACGGAAGGACAAGAAAAAATCCGTGCAAATCCGTAAAATCCGCGTCATCCGTGTTCCAATTGTCTCACAACCCGATATTATTTTGTGGTTTTTTGTCACGCCCTTCATTCTGGATTCAAATCCGTTTATTTATTTGAAAAAAGAACATGCTAAAAGTACTAATTTGCGAACAACGCCCTATATTGCTCACGGTGTTGGAATACCGCTTGCGGCAATACGGTTTGCAGATGGTGCGAGCGCGGAGTCCGAGTGATGCCTTGCGGCGCGTACACGAACGCACGGTGGACTTAGTTTTGGCGGATGTCTGCCAACCTGAGATGAATATTTGTACGTTTATCGGGCTGATGCGCGAAGATATTGGCAGTACGATTCCGATTATCGTCATGGCGGAACAGGAAAATCGAGTTGCTATCATGCAGGCATTGGATGCTGGCGCGGATGATTTCGTGTTTCAACCCTTTCGACCCGTCGAATTAATTTTGCGTATTGAAATATTATTAGAAAAAAGTTTAAAGTAATGATGAATGAAGCATGATAAATGATGAATCGTCTGATTCATCATTTATCATGCTTCATTCATCATTAAAAACAAATCAACAATGAAGGGAATTATTCTTGCAGGCGGTCTCGGGACGCGCCTCTACCCGTTAACGCTTGCGGTCAGCAAACAAATGATGCCTGTCTATGACAAACCCATGATTTACTATCCTTTAAGTACACTCATGCACGCGGGCATCCGCGACATTCTTATCATTTCCACGCCCCAAGACTTACCTAATTTCAAAAAATTATTTGGCAACGGTCACGATTTTGGATGTAATATTTCGTATAAAGAACAAATTATTCCCAATGGTTTGGCGCAAGCCTTTGTGTTGGGTGAAAAATTTGTTGGAAACGATTCTGCTGCTTTGATTTTGGGGGACAACATTTTTTATGGCAATGGTTTGAAAGAATTGTTGCAAAGTTCGGCGAATCCGACGGGCGGCATTGTTTTTGCGTATCAAGTTGCCGACCCAGAACGGTATGGGGTAGTCGAATTTGATAAAAATCTAAAAGCCTTGTCGATAGAGGAGAAACCTTTGAAACCTAAATCGAATTATGCGGTGCCGGGATTGTATTTTTATGACAATTCAGTGGTCGAAGTGGCGAAAAATTTGAAGCCAAGTGCGAGAGGTGAGTATGAAATTACGGATGTGAACAAATATTATTTGGCAGCTGGCAAATTGAAAGTGGGTGTGCTGGGACGCGGCGTTGCTTGGTTGGATACTGGAACACATGAATCGTTGTTACAAGCGGGGCAATTTATACAAGTTATTGAGGAGCGTCAAGGCTTGAAAATTGGTTGTATTGAGGAAGTTGCCCATGAAATGGGCTTTATTGACGATGCGCAATTGGAAAAATTGGGGCATAAATTCTTGAAAAGTGGATATGGTGAATATTTGTTGAAATTATTGAAGAAATGAGGGCATTGGAATTAGGATTAAATTGGATTTTTTTTGGATTAAATTGGATTGATTTTTTGGATTTCTGAGATAAAATCCAAAAAATCCAAAAAATCAATCCTATTTAATCCAAAAAAAATCCAATTTAATCCTAATTCCAACGTACTACGCAAATACCTTGCGTAGCAATGGTTTTATCTTTGCACCATCAAAAAAAATGGATAACAATTGTTGAAAGATAAAAAGGTCAAGCGCGGGTTACTTCTATCACATCTTTAAATGTACAACCTGCACAATTACCTAATTTTTTCAGCAATCCGTTGAAGCAATCGTCTAATGGTAGGACGCAGGACTTTCAAATAGTTCTAAAATTATCTTAACAGGTCAATCAGGGCTTACTTCACCGAAGTTCCAGACCTGAGATGAAGGTTCGATTCCTTCTTGCTTCGCAAAATAGTGATATGAAGGCAGTAGCTCAGTTGGTAGAGCAAAATACTAAAAAGTTTTGGGATTACCGTTTCGGTCAATCAAAACTTACTTCACTGGGATATTTGGGTCGTAGGTTCGAGTCCTACCTGCCTTCCGATATAGGTCAATTGTGGGTTACTTCAAACAATCTAATGGAAGAACTTACCCACAAAATTACCTTATTTTTTAATTTTGTTATTGCGCAATGCCTTGCTCAATAATGCACAAAATATTGATTATGAACCACTTATTGCAAATTGCTTTGCGGCAAAACGCTATTTTCATTCCTAAAAAAGAGCAAATTGCTGCATCCACACAAATCACTCAAAAGACGACGGCACTCGTTGTCAATTTCGGCAAATTAGGTTTTAGCGTATCCGAACCCTTGTTACACGCGCTCAATGCGGTGCAACCAACGGTTCACCTCGAAATTTTAAATATATTTCGAGAAGTCATGGGTGTAAACAAAAACTGGACACCTTTGGTCAAAAATTGGGATACGCCGACAGGTGAATCGCAATTAGATCATATTTTGACTTTTTTTTACAATGCGTTCAAAATCGAAGGTGGGACGAAATTGCAATGTGGTCACACGATTCCTGCCCATACCTTTCCATTGGAACGATATAATGGTTGTCCTTTTTGCGGAACGCCTTTTGAAACAAATCGGTTGAAATTATTAAATCAAGGCAGCAAAAAAAAGGTTTTAGAGCTTTGGACAGAAAGCGAAATACAACAATTTTTAAACGATTTGTTGGTTTCTAAAACTGCTTTGGACGCAACACAAATAGATAGTTTAAAAATATTATTAAAAGCATTTCCTTTGCCCACCGTCGAAATCGGGATGAAGGAAACGTTGATGACGGTGATAGATATTCTGGTGGAAGCGGAACAAGGCGACAAAGCGCAAGCCTTGTTCAAGTCACCGACGGATGTTTTGCGTTACCTCTGGTATAAGAAAACAGGTTTTTTGCAACTCATTGAGCCTAAGACAATTATACAACGACATGGTAAAAATAATCGTCATATTGCCAAAGGTTTAGGCAAAGGTGCGCAGTCTGCTTTGGAGAAAAAGTTGGAATTGAAGCTCAAATATAGTCGAAAAGAAAGCGTGATGATAGCGCGATGGTTGAACAATTTGTCGGGCGATGTTGAAAATTTGTGCGAAATCATGCACCCAAAACGCGGGATGTGGGTGCGTTATATCCGCGCTTTACGCTTGGCAGAGTACGCAAAACGCCCCGAATTTGAAAAATTAGCCGCTTTATTGCACGCATTTTACAACGAATTGTATGATGTTTGGCAAGGACGCGTTCATTTTTTCCGTTTGCGGATGGATTTCAATAAAACATTTAGTTTGTTAAAGCAACGACCAGGTTTATTTGCGCGCTCGTTATTTGCAAACATTTTGTGGTTTGGAGTGGATGAAACCATCGCTGCATTTTCAGAAGTGATTGATAAAGTGCCAGCACGATTGATTTTTACTTTGAATATGTATGCCGAAAATTATTTCAATGCGAGCATCGAACGAACCGTGAAACCCTTAGGCGGCGTTTCGAAACGCGTTCCAGCAAACAAATTATTGCAATTATTCGACACAGCACAATTGGCAGATATTCAAGAAAAAATTCAAGGATTGACGCTACTTGCAGTCCAAAAACGGTTTGCAAAAGTCGAAAATTTGAATAAAACCATGTATATTGACCCTGCGTTGTTCAACATGCCCGTTTCCATCGGCGACCGCAGCGAAAATATACAAGATTTGCCAGTTGCGTTGCAAGGAACGCGCTTTCCTGTGGAGGGCGATAAAGTTCGGTTGTTTATGCAGTGGGGCGTTGGCTTGCCTGCACAACATTTGGATATGGATTTGAGTTGTCATATTGCGTTTCATAACAATACGACGGATATTTGTTCGTATAGCCGATTGGTCGCGCCCGGTTGTAAGCACTCTGGCGATATTCGGAGCATTCCAAATAAAGTCGGTACGGCGGAGTATATTGAATTGAATATCAATGAATTGCGTCAAGCAAAAGCGAAATATGTAACTTTTACTTGTAATGCGTATAGTCATGGTAGCATTTCGCCGAACTTAGTTTTAGGTTGGATGAATAGCAAATTTCCGATGCGCATTTCCGAAAGCACAGGGGTTGCCTATGACCCGTCTTGCGTGCAACACCAAGTGCGCGTGACGCAAAGTTTGGCAAAAGGCTTGGTTTTTGGGATTTTGGACGTGGATAATTCACAGATTACTTGGTTAGAAATGCCGTTTCAAGGACAAGTCGTGCAGCAAATGGATGTGAAAGGCGTTACAGCCTTGTTATCGAAATTAAATGCGAAATTAAGTATTGGTAATTTGTTGAAAATCAAAGCATTGGCTCAAAATATGACGCTTGTAGAAACGGCGGATGCCGATGAAAAATATGAGATGCAATGGGCAATGAATGCGGCGGCTGTCACCAAATTGTTGATAGATTAATGAGTGTAATAATATAAATACAGAAAATAAAATCATAAATCATTCATTATCAACCGTTTGGAAGGTTTCAAACCTTCTAAACGGTATTTTTATCGCCGCATTCGCGCTAAAAGTGCGGAAGAACCAAACTTTTTTTCCGATATTTTGTTTCCATGAGGCAAATTTATAACTTTTTTAATTGTCTCTATGAATACAAAAAAGTGGCTACCTCAAATCACTTTTGAGACAGCCACTAGCCTTCATCTTAAGTCAAGTAATTCAATGCTCTGAAAAAAATCAAAATGAAAAAAGTTTTAATTACAGACGAAGTTCATCCTTTAATGCTGAAAGGATTTCAAGAAAAAGGTTATCTTGTTGATTATCAACCGAATACAACATATCAAAAAGTCTTAAACATCATCGAAGATTACGAAGGTTTGATTGTCAATAGCAAAATTTTGGTGCACCAAGCACTGATTGACCGCGCTGTAAAATTGGAATTTGTGGGTCGCTTGGGTTCGGGTATGGAGATTATCGACCGAAAATACGCGGCAGCAAAAGGAATTGCTGTCCACAATTCGCCCGAAGGCAATCGAAATGCGGTCGCGGAACATGCCGTAGGTATGTTATTGGCGTTGACGAATCAACTGGTTATAGCCGATAATCAAGTTCGTCAAAAAATTTGGCAACGAGAGGCACGTCGTGGTTTTGAAATCGAAGGGTTGACGGTGGGGATTATTGGTTTTGGGCATACAGGGGCGCGGTTTGCTCGGAAATTAGCAGGTTTTGATATGAAGATTTTGGCTTATGACAAATATTTGTCCCCAGGTTATACTCGCCCATCTGATTTAAAAAATATTATTGAAACAGATGTACAAACCATTCAAAATCAAGCAGATATAATTTCTTTTCACCTTCCGCTTACCACCGAAACGCATCATTTTTTCAACGATGCTTTTTTAAATTATTGTGAAAAAAATATTATTTTAATTAATACATCCCGAGGGAAAGTCGTGGATTTAAAAACGGTCGTTCAAGGTTTAGCATCGGGCAAATTGCGCGGAGCGTGTTTAGACGTGTTTGAAAATGAAAAAGTAGAAACTTTTTCTTCCGAAGAAAATCAATTGTACGATAGATTATATGGTTTCAAAAATACGGTTTTGACACCTCACGTAGCGGGTTGGACACACGAAAGCAAACAAAATTTGGCAAAAATTTTATTGGATAAAATTTTTGCGCAAATACCTATATCAAATACAGCAAATGGATTCATTTAAGTATTTTTTTATTTTCAGTTTATGCCTGTTGTTCCCCGTTTTTTGCTTGGCGCAACAAACGCTATCTAAAAATAATTTAAGCAATGAAAAAAGTGAGTATTTGCGTCAACATGCGCAAAATCCTGTGTATTGGAACGCATGGCGAACGGATGTTTTAGAAAAAGCGTTGATAACCAATCGATTAATGATTATTAGTATTGGTTATTCATCTTGTCATTGGTGTCACGTCATGGAACGGGAAACGTTTTCGGATTCAACGGTAGGGCATTTTATGAATCAAAATTTTGTAAATATCAAAGTGGATAGGGAAGAACGCCCCGATATTGACCAAACGTATTTGAAAACTTGCCAATTGTTAAATGGTTCGGGTTGTGGCTGGCCCTTGAATGTGATTGCCTTGCCAGATGGCAGTCCTGTTTGGATTGGGACGTATTTGCCGAAGCAAAAATGGTTGGAAATTTTGCAATATTTCCTCGAAGCGCGTCAAAAAGCACCTAAAAAACTTCAAAATTATGCACAACAACTTCAAGAAGGGGTTCAAGCGGCTTATGCACTGCCTGTTCGCGGTGATAAAACATCGGTTGATATTTTGAAAATTGTTCAAAATATAATAAATGATTTAGATTTGAAACAAGGTGGTTTAATGGGTCAAACCAAGTTTCCAACGCCTGAGTTATTCAACTTTTTGTTAGAAGTGTCGGTTTTAGAACGTGATTCCATGCTTCGACAAGTCGTTAAATTGACTTTGGACAATGTTGCAAATCGTGGTTTATACGATGTATTAGGCGGTGGTTTCGGTCGATATGCGACGGATTCGCTGTGGATGATTCCGCATTTTGAAAAAATGTTGTATGATAATGCGCAACTAATTAATTTATATAGTTATGCGTATCAATTAAATCAAAATATTGATTATCAAAAAGTTATAAAACAAACGATTGATTTTGCAAGCCGTGATTGGTTAGATGGACAAGGTGGTTTCTATGCTTCTTCGGATGCGGATGCCGATTCAAAAGAAGGCGATTATTATACTTGGACGAAAGCGGAAATAGATAAAGCATTGGGTGCTAATGCGGCTGTTTATAGTGCTTATTATGGTGTAACTGCCGCAGGCAATTTTGAACAACAAAAAAATATTTTGATAAAAAAGGATAATGCAGATACAACACACGTAAAATTAATTGAAAATTGCAATAAAATTTTGTTCAACCTTCGGAATCAACGGATTCCGCCTCATGTAGATAAAAAAATATTAACAGGTTGGAATGCTTTAATGATTACAGCTTTGACAAATGCTTACAACACTTTGGGAGATGCTAAATATAAACAAATGGTTTTAAAAAATGCTCATTTTTTAGCGAAAGAACGAATGAATTCAAAGGGGCAATTGAAAAGAGAAACGCATTTAAATGGTTTTTTAGAAGATTATGCTTATACGATGCAAGCCTTTTTGAAGGTTTATGAGCTGACTTTCGATGAAAAGTGGTTGCAATTGTCTGCACAATTGGCAGATTATGTTTTGGCAAACTTCCGCGATTCAAAAAGTGAACTTTTTTGTTTGTCTGAAGCGGATACTACTGCTTTTTTTCGGGATATACCTGTGACCGACGGCGTGTTGCCGAGTGCGAATGCGGTGATTGCGTTGACGTTGCAACAATTGGGGACGTTATTGGATAAACCGATTTATTTGGAAAAAGCGGCAAAAATGTTGGGAAATGTAAAGCTATTGATGCAAACTGATAAACAATCTGTGTTTTATTATGAATGGTGTAAAGTGGCTTATCGGCAGCAGCAACCTCCTTTTGAAGTGGCAATTGTAGGGGAAAATGCGCATCAACTTAGGGAACAATTGGTTAAATATTATTTGCCTAATACATATATTCTTGGTTCAACAAAATCTTCTAACCTTGAATTGTTGAATCATAAGTTTAAAAAAGGAGCAACGTGGATTTATGTATGTCAAAATAAAGCATGTAAACAGCCTGTTCAGACGGTTGATGAAGCATTGCGCGCCCTGAGAATTAGGATTAAATAGGATTTTTTTGGGATTAAATGGGATTGATTATTGGGATTTTTAGGATTTTTGGTTACACTTGGGGATAAATTGTGATAAATTGTGATACATTGTGATACGAATCGATGTACGGATTTTTTGGAATTCCTGCTCGAAATCCAAGCACAAAAATAAAAAAATCCGTACTAATCCGTGAAATCCGTAAAATCCGTACATCAATTCGTATCACAATGTATCACAATGTATCCCCAAGTGTAACCAAAAATCCTAAAAATCCCAATAATCAATCCCATTTAATCCCAAAAAAAATCCTATTTAATCCTAATTCCGATGTATTTTCAATTCCGCAGGCAATTCATCAAACGAAACATCTTGGGTCGTAACCGTAGTACCTAATTCCGCATCCGACACGCGGCTTTTCAAGGCAGCAGTCAAGCAAAAACATTTTGTTTGTTTTTTCCATTGCCCACAACATTTAACATAATGTGTCAAACGATAACATTTTCCTTTGCCTAACCCGCCATATTGGTAGCCATAACCCGTCGCGCCGCCCGTAATTGCAGGATTTGGGGTCGAAAGTACGCCCGTCGCAGAAATATACAAGTTCCAACTCGGCGAAGCAGCCGTCACAGCACCATTCGGACAGCCCGCAACCTCTTGCAACAACCAATAATGGGGTGTTCCAGTCGTTGTGGAAGGGTTCGCAGACACTTGATACAAGCCATTGGGCTTTTCTTCCAACGCAATTAAGAAATTTGGACTACATTTTGGGTCATCCTTAATCGTCACGACGATACTATTTTTCACAATCTTGTCTCCACAACGAATCGTCACGGAAATCGTGTAACTGCCCGCCGTATAAATCGGATGAATCGTTATCGTACTCGTCCCTTGACCTGTAAACGGGATTGCAGGCGCAATTGCCCAAAAAATCGTCGCGCCTGGGCAGGACAGCGTCGTGTAACTGGCACTCGCATTACAATCAATGGAGGTCTGTCCACTAATCGGCGGCACCGTCGGCAAGTTGAAAATATGGTTATCGCAACAGAAGCATTTTGTGGTTGGCACATTACTAATCCAATCATTTCCAGCAACTTGTGCATTCGATTGAAATGTAATACTAAGCATAGCGATGAACGCGATAAGAAAGGTTCTCATTACTTTAATTGTTTTATGAAATTCAAGAAAAAAAATATATAAATGATGTTTTATGGTTCAACACAAAGCGATTTCGATACAAGACATGGCGATACGGCGCACGACAAGCACGAATTATGAAAACACAAGCAATCATGGGTACGAAGCAATAAAAGAATGGCTGATTGTTCAACCGTTTGTTTTTTTAAGATGCAAAGCTTTTTCAGTAATGTTGAGGGTAATTGATTTATTTAAATCATTGATAATCAATTTTTTATAAAACCAATTACCCCAAAACTTTTTGTTTTTAAATCGTAACAACTGGCGTTTTTTGTAAGGTTATACAGAAGTTATTTTGTAAGACCGTTTTTACTGATTTGCCTGTATAAGGAAGATGTCTGTCAGACGTGACAAATAGAGCGTAGATTTTTTAAATGATGCGGGTAGCCACGAATTACACGAATTTTCACAAATGAAAAGTTCCTAATTTGTGAAAATTCGTGTAATTCGTGGCTACCCGCATCATCTAAAAAATCCACGTCCAACCTGTCTTTTTGGCATCTTTTTCGGCTCGGTATAATCCTTGCCTTAATCGTAAAGGAACTTTCTAAACGCTTTTCAACCCGTTTGACTGACAGATTGTCAGCAGTTTTAAAAATCATCTAAAATTGTCTTAATATGTTTGATGAACTTTTGCAATCCCTGGCACCGACCGAAACGGCAAATGAGGTATCGGCTGGAACGCCTATGATGTTGGTGGATGAAGATAATGATGATGTGAAACGGCAGGAAACGTATCCAACGATTTTGCCGATTTTGCCGCTTAAAAATACGGTTTTGTTCCCTGGTGTCATTATTCCGATTACAGTGGGGCGTGAAAAATCCATTCGGGCGGTTCAAAAAGCCTTTGATAGTCATAAATTAATTGGTGTTTTGGCGCAACGGGATAGTAATAATGACTCGGTTGCCGCACCTGATTTGTTTGAAATTGGGACGGTTGCGCGGATTTTGCGTTTGTTGAAGATGCCAGATGGTTCGACGACGGCTGTTTTGCAAGGGCGTAAACGGTTTCGGGCGGTGCAAACGATTGCGGACGACCCATTCATGACTTGTGAGGTGCAGCCCCTCGAATATGATTTTCGGGAACCGGATAATGAATTGAATTTCAATGCTTTAACGGCAAGTGTTCGGGATAAAGCGCAACGAGTGGTCGAACTTACGCCGCATCTTCCGAATGAGGCGAATGTGATGTTGCGGAACATTCACAACCCTGTTTTTCTCCTGAATTTCATCACTTCCAACATGAATGTCAAAACGCTTGTCAAACAGAAGATATTGGAAATCAATAACTTAGCTGAAAAAGCGACCGTCGTTTTACAACATTTGGATTCGGAAGTGCAACATTTAGAGTTGCGCGGCGAGATTGAACAAAAAGTGCGCGGAGAAGTCGATAAACAGCAACGGGATTATTTACTCAATCAACAATTGAAAACCATTCAAGAAGAATTGGGTGGAAATTCGCAAGAACAAGAATTAAACGCGCTTGCGGAACGCGGCAAACAAAAAAAATGGTCGGAAGCAGTTGCAAAACAGTTTCAAAAAGAGTTGACGAAAGTGCGTCGGATGCCTGCACAAGCGGCGGAGTATTCGATTATGTTGAATTATTTGGAAACGTTATTGGATTTGCCTTGGAATGAGGTGACGGAAGACAATTTTGATTTGAAAACGGTTCAACAAACGCTTGACCAAGATCATTTTGGTTTGGAGGATGTGAAATCGCGGATTTTGGAACATTTGGCGGTGTTGAAACTCAAAGGCGATATGAAAGCACCGATTTTGTTGCTGGTCGGACCGCCGGGCGTAGGCAAAACGTCTTTGGGCAAGTCGGTTGCGAATGCGTTACATCGGAAATTTATTCGGATGTCGTTGGGTGGTTTGCACGATGAATCGGAAATTCGCGGGCATCGCAAGACGTATATTGGGGCAATGCCGGGTCGGATTGTGCAGTCGATGCGCAAAGTGGGTTCATCAAATCCTGTTTTTATTTTGGACGAGATTGATAAAGTGGGCAGCAGTTTTCGGGGTGACCCGTCTTCCGCGCTCCTCGAAGTGCTCGACCCTGAGCAAAATAGCACTTTTTATGACAATTATTTGGAAACGGAATACGATTTATCCAAAGTATTGTTCATTGCGACGGCGAATTCGTTGGAAACGATTCAACCTGCCTTGATGGATAGGATGGAGATTATTCGGTTAGCGGGCTATTCTGTAGAAGAAAAAATTGAAATTGCCAAACAACATTTGGTGCCTGAACGCAGAATCGAACATGGGCTTCAGGAAAAAGACGTGACGTTGTCGAATGAAGTGCTTGCGCAAATCATTCAAGATTATACGCGGGAATCGGGCGTTCGTTCTTTGGACAGGCGGATTGCAGGCGTGATGCGTTATGTGGCGAAAAAAGTAGCGTTTGAAGAAAAATATAAACCAAGTGTTTCTAAATCGGACTTAAAGGAAATTTTGGGTGCGGTTCGTTTTTCCAAAGAAAGTTATGAAAACGATGGGATTGCGGGCGTAGCGATTGGTTTGGCTTGGACGCAAGTGGGTGGCGATATTTTGTTTATTGAAACGAGTTTGTCGAAAGGCAAAGGTGCTTTAACGTTGACGGGCAATCTCGGTGCGGTGATGAAGGAATCGGCAACAACGGCTTTAAGTTTTATAAAATCGCATACAGATGAATTAGGTATTGATGATAATTTATTGGAAACCAAAGATATACATATTCACGTTCCTGAAGGTGCGATTCCAAAAGATGGACCTTCGGCGGGGATAACGATGTTAACAGCATTGGTTTCCGCGTTTAAAAAACAACCTGTCAAACCACATTTGGCGATGACGGGCGAAATTACATTGCGCGGAAAAGTGTTGCCTGTGGGCGGGATTAAGGAAAAAGTGTTGGCGGCGAAACGCGCAGGTTGCACAGACATTATATTATGTCGTGAAAATCAAAAAGATATTGCAGAAATTACGGCGGCGTACCTCAAGGGGATGAACTTTCATTATGTGGACAAGATGATTGACGTATTAAAAATCGCGTTGAATTAAAAATACATAAAATAACGGACATTACACTTGACAGGTTTTAAAAACCTGTCAAGTGTTGGTAATCAAGTATTTATAAAAACATGCAAATCGTTATTTTCAGCAAGGTCTTGCACGATGCCGATATTCCACACGTACAAGCATTGTTTGACCGCCTCCAATCAGAAGGCATCAATTTATACGTTTACGCGCCCTACTTGAAACAAATTGAATCCAAAATTCATTTCAAAAAAAATATTGGCATTTTCGACGGACACGCTGATTTTAAAATCCATGCGATTGATTTTGTCCTCAGTTTGGGCGGAGACGGCACTGTTTTGACCGCGATTACGGAAGTGCGAGATGCACAAGTGCCTATTTTGGGCATTAATTTGGGTAGGTTAGGATTTTTGGCATCCGTCAGTAAACAACGTATTAATGAAGCGATTGATTCGTTATTAGCTGGAAACTATGCAATTGAACAACGTAAATTATTACAATTAGAATCGAACCTCCCTATTTTTGGCGAAACGCCGTTTGCATTAAATGATTTTACCTTGTTGAAACGCGATACTTCTTCCATGATTACGATACACGCTTTTGTGAATGGCGCGTATTTGAATTCGTATTGGGCAGACGGGTTAATCGTCGCTACGCCGACGGGTTCGACGGGTTATTCTTTGAGTTGTGGCGGTCCCATCATTTTTCCCGAATCGAATAATTTCGTCATTACCGCCGTCGCGCCGCACAATTTAAATATCCGTCCTGTGATTGTTTCGGACACGTCGGTTGTGAGTTTTGAGGTAGAAGGGCGGGCGGAAAACTTTTTATGTACGTTGGATTCGCGGTTTGAAACGGTGAATTCCGATATTCAATTGGCGGTGACGAGTGCCAATTTCCAAGTCAAACTCGTTCAACTTGGAGGCGATACTTTTTTAAAAACCATTCGAGCTAAATTAGCTTGGGGGCAAGATGCTCGAAATCATTGAAAATGAATCATTTATGATATAATTGGAACACGGCTTTTTCCTTGTCATTCCGTAGGAATCTGAGTTTCCTACGGAATGACAAGGAAAAAGCCATGTTTCAATTGTATTGTCAAAAATTTGCGTTATGAAAATGCAACGTGCCTTATTAATTATCCTCGACGGTTGGGGTCTCGGCAATAAACGCCGCGCTGATGCTATCGCGCTCGCAAACACCCCTTTTATCAACAATCTGTATCAAAAATATCCGTCCTCCGAACTCGTGACTTATGGCGAAGCGGTCGGTTTGCCCGAAGGTCAAATGGGTAATTCTGAAGTTGGGCATTTGAACATCGGGGCGGGGCGGATTGTTTATCAAGAATTGGTGCGCTTGAACAAAGCGGTGCGCGAACGCACTTTGCATCAAAATCCTATCCTTTTAGACGCGCTTCGTTACGCCAAAAATGCAGGTAAAAAAGTACATTTTATTGGTTTGGTTTCGGATGGCGGCGTTCATTCTCACATCAATCACTTGAAAGCATTATGCGAAATCGCTGATAATCAAGGCGTTACGGCTTATGTACATGCGTTTACGGACGGTCGGGATTGTGACCCCAAAAGTGGTTTTGGCTTTTTAACCGATTTAGAAAAAAATTTAAAACAATATCCTTCCGTGAAAATTGCTTCGGTCATTGGGCGATATTACGCGATGGACAGGGACAAACGCTGGGAACGCATTAAACTTGCTTATGATTTGTTAGTGCATGGTACGGGTACGCCCGTATCGGATTTGGGTGCGGCGATTCAGCAAAATTATGCCGCAGGCGTGACGGACGAGTTTTTAAAACCAATGATACTTCAATCCAAAGGGATTATTGAAAACGGAGATGTGGTTGTTTCGTTCAATTTTAGGACGGACAGACCGCGTGAAATTGCAGAAGTTTTATCGCAAGTCGATATGCACGAATACAATATGTATAAATTAGATTTAAAATATGTTACCATGACGCGTTATGACGATACCTATAAAAATGTATCCATTTTGTACGACAAAGATAATTTGAAGGAAACGATGGGCGAAGTGGTTAGTAAAGCGGGTTTGACGCAAGTTCGGATTGCGGAAACGGAAAAGTATCCCCATGTAACATTTTTCTTTTCGGGCGGTCAGGAAAAACCGTTTGTGGGCGAAAATCGAATTTTAGTGCCTTCTCCCAAAGTGGCAACGTATGATTTACAACCTGAAATGAGTGCAAATGGCATCACTGATAAAATTATTGAAAACATTCAAGCGGATAAGCCAAATTTTATTTGTTTAAATTACGCAAATACAGATATGGTAGGTCATACGGGCGTTTTTTCGGCGGCGACAAAAGCAGCAGAAACGGTAGATGGTTGTGTTAAAAAATTGGTGACGGCGGCTTTAAAAAAGGATTATGAGATTTTGATAATCGCCGACCATGGCAATTCGGATTACATGATTAATGAAGATGGAACGCCTAACACGGCACACACGTTGAATCCAGTGCCTTGCATCTATGTTTCCAAAAATGCACAGGGCAAAAAAGTGAAAAATGGAAAGTTAGCGGATGTTGCGCCGACGTTGTTACATTTATTGGGTGTTGCACCGTCGTCGTTGATGGATGGAGCGAATTTAATATGTGATTAAGTAAAATGTGGCTGCCTCAAATCCCTTTTGAGACAGCCACATTTAAACGATTTTACTAACCTGCTTCCGACACCACTTCCTTCACTTCTGGAATCATGCGCGTCAACATCCCTTCAATCCCTGCTTTCAAAGTCACGGTCGAAGACGGGCAACCACTGCACGAACCTTGTAACACGACATACACGGTGCCTTTATCAAATGCCTTGAACTCGATATTACCGCCATCCATTTCCACCGCAGGCTTCACATACGTATCAATTAATTCTTTAATCCGAACGACCAATTCTGCATCATCGCCATGATACTGTGGGGTTTGCGCCTCAATAGCTGCAAGTGCCTCCGCAAAACCTTCTTTCACGATTTCGCCTTCATTTTCCACATAATTTTTAATAAATTCCTTGATTTTTAACATGATTTCTGCCCAATCATAGTTAAATTCTTTGCTAATCGTCACAAAATTATTGCAAATATAGACTCCCTTCACATAAGGCAGCCCAAAAAGCGCGGTTGCCAAAGGAGACCATTCGGTTGCCAATTGCGGTTCGCGGAAGTCGGCAGTGCCGCGATACAACATTTTATTGGTAACGAATTTCAACGATTCTGGATTCGGAGTCTGTTCCGTGTATAACAAGACTGGGCTTTTTGCCGTAGCTTCCATTTTCTTTTTTTTTGAACGAATTGAGATGAAATATTTTTTATTTAGAATGAATCTACGTCAAAGGTAACGCTTTTTTCATAAATAAGTTTAAAATTTAAAGGCAAAAACGCCGGAAAGCTGGGTAGCGGAAATACCGCTCCCAGCAAAACCAGAAACAACAGTTTAAGTTTCCATTGGTTTTTAAAGCATTCTTGCGACGCGGCGGCAGGAAGGGACACAACATCGCTCCTTGACACACGAACGCGTGCAATTTTTCAGGATATGAACATTTGATTTAGAATTGATAAAAGATTGATAATCAATTTGTTCTGAAATCAAAATGCTCTATCTGAAATCATAATATATTAGGTGTGTGGATATACATATAGGTATGCAATTTTTTCATATTGGTTAAAAAGTTCGCAAATAATTTGTTTAAATGAGGTTTTTCAATTTTTTTTCCAATTGCCTTTCGAGGAGGGTTTAAATCCTCGAAAGGTGGAGTGGGTGTAATATAAACATTTGTTCGCATGTGGTTTTTTGAATACACTCGTTGTCATTTTGGTTTCTTGAAGTTTGTCTTCAAGTGGTTTTTTAAATTCGTTACGTTAATATCAACAAGAAAAGGATTCAAATTAGTTCCGCAAAAATGTTTTTTTTGCAAAATTTTAACGTTTTTTTTTTTTATTCTTAAAATTAAATATATTGTTTTATGTGACGGATAATTTTTTATAGATTGTTTTTTTTTAGTATTGTTAAAATCAACGTTTTTTAATTGAAATGGAAGAAAGGAATTATCTTTGTAGCTTCTTTTATTAGTATAGACAAACGGATTATTAAAAAAATAAATATAAGGTCGTCGGGGTTTAAACCCCGACGACCTTGCGGACATTATATTTGTTTTTTAATAATCTGTTTATTTATAAAATCACGAAACCAATAAAAATCAAAATATAATATGGCAATTGTCGATAAATCAAAATTAGAATCGGCTCAGGAAAGTTCTACTATGAAAACCGATAGATTTCAGTTCCACGATTATTACTTAGTGGAAGAACTTTTAGAGGATTACCACCGCCTTGCGCGGGAGGCGGTGCGCGATTGGGTCAAGGCGGAAGTCAGCCCTATCATTGAAAATTATGCGCAACGGGCTAAATGTCCTACCAAATTGTTTAAAGGTTTGGCGGAAATTGGGGCTTTTGGACCAAGTATTCCGGGGCAGTACGGCGGCGGCGGCATGGATGAAATCGCTTATGGTATCATCATGCAGGAGTTGGAACGGGGCGATTCGGGGATTCGGTCGATGGCATCGGTGCAAGGCTCGTTGGTGATGTACCCGATTTATAAATTTGGTTCGGAGGAACAACGCAAATTATATTTGCCTAAATTGGGTTCTGGAGAAATGATTGGTTGTTTTGGGTTGACCGAACCCGACCATGGCTCGAATCCGAACGGCATGACCACGAATATTAAGGACAATGGCGACCATTATATATTGAATGGGGCGAAAATGTGGATTACGAATGCGCCGATTGCGGATATTGCGGTCGTCTGGGCGAAGGACGAAAGTGGGAAAATTCGGGGGATGATTGTCGAAAAAGGGTCTGCGGGTTTTTCCGCGCCTGAAATCCATGATAAATGGTCGTTACGGGCTTCGATAACGGGAGAATTGGTATTTCACGACGTGAAAGTGCCGAAAAAAAATATTTTACCCAATGTGGAAGGGTTAAAAGGACCGTTAGCGTGTTTGTCGAAGGCGCGTTATGGGATTGCATGGGGCGCGATTGGGGCGGCATTGGATTGTTATGATTCGGCATTGCGGTACTCGAAAGAACGGATTCAGTTTGGGAAACCGTTAGCGGCATTTCAATTGACGCAGAAAAAATTGGCGGAAATGATTACCGAAATCACCAAAGCACAACTTTTAGCTTGGCGATTGGGCGTTTTGGCGAATCAAAATCGCGCAACACCTGCTCAAATTTCGATGGCGAAACGAAATAATGTTTTGATGGCGTTGGAAATTGCCCGCGAAGCACGCCAAATTCATGGGGGCATGGGCATCACATCTGAATATCCGATTATGCGTCATCTGATGAATCTCGAAACGGTTTTGACGTATGAAGGCACGCATGATATTCATTTGTTGATTACGGGGATGGATATTACTGGAATTAATGCTTTTTCCTAACATATATGGACATGGCACACATAGCTTTTTTCTTAACGCATAAGGACATAAGGCACATAGTTTTTTTAACACATATAGACAAAAGAAACATAGGAAGTATAAAGCATTGAAAATCAAAAATCTATGTATTCTATGTCCATCTGTGTTAAAAAAATCCTATGTGTCCTATGTCCATCTGTGTTAAAAAAATCTATGCATCCCATGTCCCTATGTGTTAAAAAAAATAACAAAATGTTTATAGAAACGCACGCACATCTATACGCAGAAGCGTTTGATGCAGACCGCGATGCCATGATTCAACGCGCACAAGCGGCGGGCATCACGCAGAT
This sequence comes from Bacteroidota bacterium, assembly GCA_039795795.1. Lineage (GTDB taxonomy): Bacteria > Bacteroidota > Bacteroidia > Chitinophagales > Saprospiraceae > JAAFJT01. The sequence goes on from JBDKKX010000027.1 coordinate 17,666, forward strand.
TTATTTACCCAATGTGGATATGAAAAGTTATCCGCGCATGATAGCGTTGGAAAAAAAATATCCAAATTATTGCCATGCGATGTCGGGATTACATCCATGCAGTGTCAAAGATACCTATTTATCCGAATTAAAATTCGTAGAAAAAACGTTGCAAGATAGAAAATTTTGTGCAGTCGGCGAAATTGGGATTGATTTGTATTGGGATAAAACATTTTTCAAAGAACAAGTTTTCGCATTTGAACAACAAATGGAATGGGCGCAAACGGCACAAATTCCAATTATCATTCATTCGCGCAACTCAACGACCGAAGTTTTAAACCTCTTGCGCCAAAAAAAATCTTATACGCAAGGTGGTATCTTCCATTGTTTTGGGGGTTCGGTCGAGGAGGCAAAAGCGATTATTGATTTAGGATTTTATATTGGCATCGGCGGCGTGTTGACGTATAAAAAATCGGGATTAGAGGAAACTTTAAAACATATTTCATTGGAAAACATCGTTTTAGAAACAGACGCGCCTTATTTAGCACCTGTTCCATTTCGCGGTAAACGGAATGAAACGGCTTATTTGGCGCAGATTGCGGAAAAATTAGCGGTCGTTAAAAACGTTTCCATTGAAACCGTTGGCACGATAACTTCTAAAAA
>JBDKKX010000028.1:0-18071 GCA_039795795.1 Bacteroidota bacterium
TAGCCATTTTTTATTTAGACTATGTATGAATAAGCAAAGGTATGATAATCTTGTAAAATCAAAGTTATTTTTTTTTGAAATCCGTCAAACCGCTTAATTTTGTATTTTAAATGTTATTTAACGAAAAAACATTATATTAACAATCTATTAACAGGGCATACTGAATCATTCAAATATCTTTATAGCGTTAAACGAGAAAGTTTAGCATACAAAGAGATTTATAGTTAAAAATGTTAAGGAACTGTTAAATAAACGTTAAATGGACGGATGAAAAACCAAAACTTACTAAAAAAGTTACGCCGTTTCTTACGAATCGTTGTAACTTTCACGCTCAATTAATTATCGGTATAATGAAGGACGCTCAAAAGTACGCACTCCGTGGTGTTTCCGCTACAAAACAAGAAGTGCATCAAGCTATTCAACGGTCAGACAAGGGCTTATACCCGACCGCTTTTTGTAAAATTTTGCCCGATTTGGCTGCGCAAGATAAAGCTTTTTGCAATATCATGCACGCAGATACGGCAGGTACCAAAACAGCGTTAGCGTATCTCTACTGGCGCGAAACAGGCGATTTAAGCGTCTGGAAGGGCATCGTGCAAGACGCGATTGTGATGAATCTTGATGACATGGCATGTGTGGGTTGTACGAATGACTTTATCCTTTCCTCTACGGTTGGCAGGAATAAACGCCTGATTCCGGGCGAAATTATTCGCACGATTATCGAAAGTGCCACCGAATTTGCCGATAAAATGCGAACTTTTGGAGTGAATATCCACTTAGCAGGTGGCGAGACGGCTGATGTGGGTGACATTGTGCGAACAATTGATGTGGGCTACACTGCTTTTGCGCGCATGCAGCGCAACAATTTGGTAATCAACAATATACAAAATGGTGACTTGATTGTGGGCTTTGCGTCAGACGGTAAAGCAAGTTATGAAGACGAATACAATGGAGGCATGGGTTGCAATGGATTGACTTCTGCACGACATGATGTTTTGCATCGGACGTATGCAGCGAAATATCCAGAAACCTTTGACCCACAGTTGCCAACAGAAGTACTTTACTTAGGCAACCGAAAATTAACAGATACTTTTGTGGTGGAGAATCATACATTGACCGTTGGTAAATTATTATTGTCTCCCACCCGAACGTATCTACCCGTATTAACAGAAATTTTAAAGCATTATCGCGCTTCGATAACGGGCATGATTCACAATACAGGTGGCGGTTTGACGAAAGTTTTAAAATTTGTCGAAAATCGACATATTATTAAAAATAATTTGATACCAATACCACCCCTTTTTCAACTGATACAAGCCGAGTCTAAAACCGATTGGCATGAGATGTATCAAGTGTTCAACATGGGGACGCGATTGGAAATTTATACGAATGAAAAGAGTGCTATGGAAATGATTGAAATTGCCGCAAAATATAATATTCGCGCGCAAATCATCGGTCACGTAGCTTCCAATCTCGAAGGAGAGCGATTGACGGTAGAAAGCCCTTACGGCATTTTTAAATACTGATGAAGTGTTTGAGTACCGCACCGGCTTAGACATGAACATATTGGATTTTTGAACAAAACGAAAACTCCAAAAGAACAAACATCAAATAAATGTGTTGATATAAATATCATGTTATTCTATGTGTTAGGATTGTCATTATATCGTAGATACGCATTTGATTTTCATTTATGTCTAAATGGTTAAGTCATGAAAACAAACAGTCATATTATAAATCTGAAGGCTTTGTGCCGTAAAAATAACGAATCGAAATGTTGAGAAAACTGCCTATACTTATTATATTAACGCTTGCGACGCAACTTTTATTTGCCAAATCGCAGGATGAAGTCATCATTATTGGTCAAATAGATGATGCACTTGCACGAACAGTGCTTTTTTCGTTTAAGAAAAATCCATTTACAGGAGAACAAGCCTCTTTCGAGGCGGTGACGAATGCCGATAAGCAATTTGTCACGAAGGTCAAACTCAGACAACCCTCCGTTGTGGTAATGAAATATCAGAATCGGGCGATACGCTTGTATTTGAGTCCAGGCGACACGCTCAAAATGCGTTTCAATGGAGCACGTCCTTTGGAGACGGCTACTTTTGATGGCAGTTCAGCACAAATTGCATTGCAAAATGGGTATATGCAACAGTCGTTGACCCGTTTTTCGGATTGGTTGGATGAGAGTTTTTTATCCAATATTCTTTATAATCGAACTTCTGTCGAGTATTACAAATATATCAATGATATTTATAACCGCAAGAAGGAATTTTTAGACAATTTTCCGCAGGATAAAAAAGAATTATTTTCTGAAGCTTTTTTGGATTTCATTAATTCGGATGTGGAATATTGGCGTGCCTATCATTTGATGAAATATTATGATGTTTTTGGTTTGAATAATAATGGGCATCCGATAAGTGATTATTATTTCAACTTTATCTTTGATATGGAGAATATGAATTTCAAAGCGTTGAATAATGATTATTATTTAAGTTATATTGAAATTTTTCTTAAATATTGGAAGGAGAAAAGTAAGGAAGGTCAAGCTTTGTCGAATCAACCCGATGTGGTCGAGGAGAAAACAAGGGTGGAACGGATTGTAAAACCGCCTTTTGTGAATACGCGGGTATTGGAAGAGCCCTTTGCGACGGAAAAAACGATTTCTTGGTTGACCAAAGGAGAAGAAGCGATTTATTTGAATTTACATACGGCTGAAAAATTTAAATACGTTGGGCATGATACCATTTTTGATGACACCTATTATAAGGTGCAAACGATGGATAATCGAATTGGTTGGGTGCCTGCGAGTTTGGTGAATTTGGAGGAAAAAACGCGAGTGATTCGCACCATGCGGGTTCGGAATTGTCTTGACCCGAATTCGCCTTTGTGCGGTTTTGACCAGCATTTGTCGGGAAAAGTTTTGTATTTCATGGTTGCGAAAGATATTATGTTTAGTGCGTTGAATGATTCCGAAGCGGGTACAGAACAACGGATTAAAGATTTTAATGTGAATAATCTATATCCTGAATTTACCGAATTATTGAATATTGTTTCTCATAATCTTAAAGCGGATAAAGGAAGTGGTAATAATCGGTTGCGGGTGCCTGATTTTATCGATTTTAGTTATCATACGATGGAGCCTTATTTGTTGGCGAGTGCTTTGTCTAAATTAAAACCGGTTTTGTTGCCTGCTGTCACGGATTCTTATGCGAATCAACCCGCGCCAGAAAAACAACCGCAAGATGAGGCAGCGAAAAAAGCTGCGGCAGATGCTTTGGTGATTCAGAGACAAAAAGAGGAAGAGGAAAAAGCGAAACAACAAAAAAATGCTCAAGCGTTAGCGGATGCTAAGGCATTGCAAGAAAAATTAGCGATTGAAGAAAAAAATAAAAAGGAATTGGCTGAAAAGGAAAGATTGGCAATGGAGGAAAAAAATAGAAAAGAGTTAGCTGTGGCAGAAGCGAAGGCATTGCAAGCGCAAGAAAAAGAAAGATTGGCAATGGAGGAAAAAAATAGAAAAGAGTTAGCTGTGGCGGCTGAAAAAGCAAAAGCGTTACAAGAGAAATTAGCCATTGAAGAAAAGGATAAAAAAGAAGCCTTGGAAATAGCGGAGGCAAAAGCAAAAGCATTGCAAGAAAAATTAGCTTTGGAAGAAAAAAATAGGAAACAAGCCGTAGCAGAAGCAAAGATTTTACAAGAAAAGTTGGCTCTGGAAGAAAAAAATAAAAAAGAGCTTGCCGCGCAACAAAAAAACGATGCAAAAGATACAGATGACCATATTAGGGCAAAAAAAGCGCAATTTACAGCAGATAGTTTAAAAGCAGTGGAGGCATTAGCCGTCGCGGAACAAAATAATGCTGCTAAAATGAAGGATGAAAAAGCGTTGAATGATAAAATTGCGAATGAAACAAAGGAATTAAACGAGTTGAGACTGAAAGCGGCTGCTGAAAAACAAGCATTGGAAGAAATTTTAAAAAAGCAAAAGGCGGCAGCAGCAGCGTTGGCAATACAAGAGGAGAAACGCAAGGAGGCTCAAAAACAGGCTGAAGTGCAGGCGGCTAAAAATGCAGCAGATAAAATTGCAGCAGATAAAGCCGCTAAACTTGCGGCGGATAAAATCGCAGCAGATAAAGTTGTGGCGGATAAATTGGCAGCAGAAAAATTAGAAATCGAAAGAGCGAAATTAGCAGCAGAAAAATTAGAATTGGAAAGAGCGAGATTAGCAGCTAAAAAAGTCGAGGCAGCACAACCTACACCTGCCATACAAGCGGCTCCAAGCGTAGCGGCGACGGCTACAGTGGATGCGGTTCAGTTTGCAGCGACTAAAGCGGGGGTTGAAATTGACAATTCGGTTGCTGCGGTGTTGTTGGATCCGAATGCTTATAAGCCGGGTACTCCAGTTCGTTTTGATGGGATGTTGATTAATGAAGGGGTGCCGCCATTTAGTTTTGTGGATATTAATGGTAAGGAAATTAGACAACCGGATTTGTTAGGCAAAGTGGTTTATATTGACTTTTGGGCGACTTGGTGCGCGCCTTGTAAGGAGCATATTCGCTATATTCAGTCCACAATTGAGGAGACGAAAGAGAAGGATATTGTATATTTGTTTATTTCGGTGGATAAAGATCCTGCTAAATGGCGGAATTATGTGCGTGAAAATAATCTTGGCGGAATTCATGTGAATGATCAACAAGGTTTGGTGTCAATGTATTGGAACATTCAAGCGTTACCGAATTATTTTTTATTGGGTAAGGATGGTCGGGTAGCTATCAATTCGTTTATCAAATCTAAAAAAACGTTGGAGGATATGATAAAATATTTGTTGGCTACGAATTATCAAATATCTGGAACGGGCAGCCAAAAATAACCTAAGTTGTGTGGTGCGTTGGAATTGGGATTCAATAGGATTTTTTTGGATTAAATAAGATTGATTTTTAGAATTTTTAGGATTTTAATCTTAGTACGTGACAAAAAGGCTTTTCAGCACAGATTGAACAGATTTTACGAGATTTAACAGATTTTTTTTGATTTTAAGTATCAAAAATCAAAAAAAATCTGTTAAATCTCGTAAAATCTGTTCAATCTGTGCCGAAAAGTATTTTTGTCACGTACTAAGATTAAAATCCTAAAAATTCTAAAAATCAATCTTATTTAATCCCAATTCCAACGGGTTACATAGTATTAAAATAGCGGAAAAGCACATTCGTATTCGGAAAAAACGGTTAACAACACAAATGCAAATAGCTGGTATGTATTTTGTTACAGTAAGCGTAAGAATGTTACAAGGGTTGTGAAAAAAAAATTAAAAAATTTTGTAAAAAAAATTTTGTTTGTTTAGACAAACGTTGTAACTTTGCAGTACCAAATTGAAGAAAGGGGTTAAGAAGATAATTATCCATTAATTCCGTTAATAGTTTCATTGCTTTACTAAAAAGCCTGTAATTGTTTCTTGGAGGTCAATTGTATTGGAATTAGTCGTTTTGACATAATTAAAGATAAAGTGTTTTGAAGGTTGAAGCCGTTTCGATGACCCATTCATCGGGCGGCTTTTTAATTTTCAGGCATTAGGCTTTTTTCTGCCATTGCTGTCCCAGCAATCCAACCGCCTGACCAAGCGGCTTGAAAATTAAAGCCACCTGTAATCGCATCAATATCCAAAACCTCTCCTGCAAAAAACATATTTTTGATTTTCTTGCTTTCAAATCGTTTAAAATCAACTTCATCTAAATCAACGCCGCCTGCGGTAACGAATTCTTCTTTGAAGGTACTTTTGCCATTGACCGCGTAAATGCCTTCTGTCAACGTACTTGCGAGCAGTTGAAGTTGTTTTTTAGGCACATCTGCCCAGCGCGTTGTTTCTGGAATTGTGGCGAAAGCGAGCAGTTTTAGCCAAAGGCGATTGGGTAAATCGTATAATGGTGTATTGGAAATTTGCTTTTTAGCAAAATCTAATTTGGTTTCATTTAAAAAATCAACTACTTCTTCTAAACGATAACTGCCCGTCAAATTAATTTTAGCGTTGAAATGATAATTTTTATCGTGTAAAATCCGCGCTCCCCAAGCGGATAATCGCAAAACGGCTGGTCCCGAAATCCCCCAATGCGTGATTAAAAAACTGCCCGAACTTTTCAATTTGGTGTCCATAATTTGAATTTCAACGAAGGGCAAAGATAATCCAGACAAATCTTTCAACCGAGCGTCGTTGATATTGAACGTAAAAAGCGATGGCACAGGTTCTACAATTTGATGCCCTGCTGTTTTCAACCACTGCCAAATGCTGGTCGAACTGCCCGTCGCAAGCATGATTTTGTCGGCTTCAAAATCTTTCACATTGGTTTTCAACGTGAAACTGCTGTTGGTTTCCACGATAATTTTATCGACGCGATGATTTCTCAACACTTTCACGCCCAATCGCATCGCCGTTCCGTAAAGGCAATCGACAATGGTTTGTGAATTATCAGAAACGGGAAAAACACGACCATCTTCTTCAATTTTGAGTGAAACGCCTCTTTTTTCAAACCAATCCATCGTATCGCCCGTCGAAAATTTGGAAAATGGACTCCATAAAGCTTTGTCTCCTCTTGGGTAATGCTTGATTAAAGCCCGATTGACGAATTCTGCATGGGTCACATTGCAGCGTCCACCGCCACTAATTTTTACTTTTTGCAACACTTCTTTACCGCGTTCCAAAATGGTTACATCCATTTCGGGACAAAGTTCTGCTATCCGAATGCCCGCAAAAAACCCTGCTGCACCGCCGCCAATGATGATGATTTTCATGCAAAATCAATGATTTAAATATATAAATGATGTGGTACGTTGGAATTAGGATAAAATGGGATTTTTTGGGATTAAATGGGATTGATTTTTAGGATTTATTGGATTGAATTGAAAGCGTGAAAAATCTTATAAATCCTAAAAATCAATCCCATTTAATCCCAAAAAAATCCCATTTAATCCTAAGTCCAACAGTTTGCCGCAAAATTAACAAGTTCAGATATAGTTTTGTAAGGAAATCGTTGATACCATTTTTTTTAAAAAAAAATTTAAAAAAAATAGATTTTAAAAAAAAAACACTTACTTTTGTACATCGCATTCAAAGAAAGCATGCGAGCATCAAACAAACAACCCCGTTTTTGATTTGAACTTCTTAATCAAAGTAAAAAAGGAACTATGAGACAAATTTCGCCGCATAATCCGAGTAGATTGATTCTTTTTGTTATGTTTTTCATTTTGCTCGTTAAAACAAACGCGCAAGAACAAGTTAAAATTGGTTTTTACAAGACTGGTGAGGTTCAATTAGTGGTCAGCGAACCTTTTGGTGGCAAAATGCCTGATAGAGGGATTATTGGCTTGATGGTTCATGTGTCGGGCAACGTGCAGAATTGTGATTACATTCCCGCTAATTTGCAAGGTAAAGTGATTGTAATTGAGGCAGGACAATGTGGTATCATTCGCTCGGCGCAAAAAGCGGAAAAAGCGGGTGCTACTGCGGTCGTGATTATTCGCTCGAATGGGGATGAAGTCATTCCTGAAGGGCGGTTGATTGGGATTCCTTGTTTCACGGTATCGCCGACGACGGGTGGTTACTATCGACAGATGTTGCCGAAACCGACGTTGGTTTCGCTTTCGTTGCCCAATGGTTCTGCCAATGGCACCGTAGCGAAAACGGCTGCAAAAGTCGAAAATTTGGGAATGGATGCTCAAACCAAAAAATTTTTGGAGCAAAAACCTGCTGAATCTTCCAAACCTGTGGTTGCCGCCGTTTCAAAACCAGAGGAAGTGCCACCTACGCCCAAAGCGATTACTGCCGACCCTGTGCCTGCACCGATTGTGACTGCCGCGCCTGGTCAGCCAGTGGAGACGACGATTTCTGGCGCGCCGATTGCGTCGGATAGGTCGGTTGCACCTCATACCAATCAACCCGTTGGCACTGTTGCAGTTGCTCCCAAAGTGGTTGCCGTAGTAGCACCCGCCGCGCAACCTACTGAAAGTACTGTTGCGAAAGTGTCTCCGCCGCCTGCTCCCGTCGAAAATAAAAATGTTGTGGTTGCTGCCGTCTCTAAACCGACGGAAGAACCTCCAAAAGTGGTTTCAAGTGACCCGCCTGCGGCTAAATCTAATGCAGAATCCTCGAAAACGGCTGTACCAGAGCCTGCTTCGCCGAAAATAGCGGTTTTAAATCAAGCGGTTACGACTCCCGAAGTGGTGGTTTCGCCAACGAATTCTAATGGTACGGTCAATAGTGATCCTACCGCTTATTTGAAAGAAGCGTTGGAAATTTTCCCACGTCGCACAGCAGATATTACGATTGTCAATTATAATTTTGAAAAAAAAATGAATTTAACCGTCACGTTGAAGTCGGAAGGCGGGCAAATCATCAAAAATTATAAGGTGGAAGACCAGCAATTTGGAACAGTCGAAGTGGAAGTAACCACTTTGCCGAATGGTAAATATATTGTTGTGGTTGCGGATGAAAAACAAAGTATTGAACAACATATTATTGTAGAACATTAATAGATTGCATTTTTGTATATTTCTTTGTGCAGATAAAAAAACCTTGCTGACCTATGTTAGCAAGGTTTTTTTGTTTCAATAAAGCGATAGTTTAGGTCTTTAAAGACCTTCGTAATGTCATTAAAGACCTTCGCAACGTCATTAAAGACCTTCACAACATCATTAAAGACCTTCGCAACGTCATTAAAGACCTTCGCAACGTCATTAATGACCTTCACAACGTCATTAATGACCTTCACAACGTCTTTAATGACGTTTACAACCTCTTTAAAAAGTAAAAAAGACTCTTTTTAGTAAAAAAAGATTTAAATTTGCTTGTCAATAGTAGAAACAAAAATTGCTATAATTAGTGATGGAACAATATAAACAAATTCAATTAGATGTAGAGACAACTATTCACACCATATTAGCTGCTATACCCAGTTCGCAGCAATTGTTGTGGAAAATATTATGGCTAACGGCAGTCAGCAAGAAGCATCTGAATATTTTAGATTTAGAAAAAGATATCAACGCCTCAAAGGATGGTAAATCTATTTCTATTCCAGCCTTGACAAGTTTGTTAGAAGATATCCTTGATTTACAGGAGATACTGCTTATAGCAGATTGGGACGCAAACCGTTTGCATCGATATTCAGACGATGAAGATATGCTTAAAAACTGTACAATCGTTATTGAAAAAGTAGATGCTTCTTATTGGTTGGTATCCACCAATTTTACAACTCAACTGCTTATAGAAGGAAAGAACTGTTGATTCACAAAATTCTACGATTCATAAAAAAAGCCTTTGCGCGGACATCGTGCAGAGGCTTTTTTTTAAGGCTTTTTAATCGTAATGAATTATATTTAGGGCATGCCCATCTGTGGGAAGCAGTTTTGGGTTTTGAAAAAGAAATAAAATTGGGAAATATTTTTTAAAATAAAAATATATTATTGAAATAATAATTTATACTTTGCATAAATGACGTGTTTAAAGTATTTGAAAAAAAAGTATAAATAAAATCATCTGACCTATTGACAATATAATTCCTAAATCATAACTTTGCATTATAATATAATTAACCCGCTATTTACAAAGCATTAAAACGTAAATCAAAGCATCAGATGATTAAAAATATCTACATATTCAATTTTCACAACGAAAACACGGATTTCGGTTGCAACGTCTTTTTGCAACGTCTTTTTGCAACGTCTTTTTGCAACGTCTTTTTGCAACGTCTTTTTTAGGCGACCCTGTTCATGTATCAGCTAATTTTTCTTATAAAACGATATTAAAACCTCCAATTCGAGTGTTTTATGCTCTTTTCGGGCAGTTTTTGCGCAAATCTTTTGTGTAAAAGCCGTTTTTGAATTTCTTAAACTCAATATTCATGTACAATTCCTCATGAAAAAATCCCGAACCTACCAGAGTAGGCGCGGGAAACGGTGGTTCTATGTTCTTGTCCCTCGGAAAACCTAAAACAAGAGCGATAAAACTTTTTATAAAATCTAAATGATTAACGTTCAAAATGAAAAAATCGCTTCTTTTTTCGACTTTATTTTTTATTTTTGTTGCACAATTACAAGCGCAATTGACGACCAATCGATGGTATGGACCGAATTGGGGCTGGGTCGCCCCCGCATACAATGATCATTCGAGTGAATTGTATCGAAGTGGTTCATTATCTATTGTAGAACCTTGCTGCGGAGATGCTTCTACAATACAAGGCAAAGGTTACATATTCTTCGACGGGCAAAATACGCATTGGGAATGGGATAATCCGAATTATGGATTGAGTATAGCGAAATTTGCAAAATTAAATATTTCTCAATCGGATAGTTACGCTTGGAATAATTTAGGAGTCGTTTTAAGTGGCTATGGTGGCGTTAGCTTGCGGACTCAAAATGGGGCATTCATGGTCCATCAAAATGGGATTATTTCTATGGGCTTGGCTTGGGGTTGGCGAGACCAAGCTAAGGTAAGAGAATTATCGAAAAAAGATCCCAATATTGTTGCTTATGACTATGCGCAAGGTTACACGCTTTATGTGCGTCAAGGGATTGTAACCGAAAAGATTAAGGTAGCTAATGTTGCAAACTGGCCCGATTACGTTTTTAGAAAAGGCTATCCGTTGTTAACACTATCCCAAGTGGATACGTTTATTCAAGCCAAAGGGCATTTACCCAATACCCCTTCTGCCGAAGTCATTGAAAATCAAGGACTGGAATTGGGTGCGACTGCCAAAAATCATCAAGAAAAAATAGAAGAATTGTTTTTACACCTCATTGAGATGGAAAAACGACTTCGTGCATTGGAGACCGAAAATGCACGATTAAAAACGGAATTGCATCCCCTTAAACAGTAATACCCATATGAAAAAGATTAATTTTTGCTTAATGCTGGTTTTTGTCATCCTAGTGTTGTCAATCACTAATTGCAAAAAAGAAAACCAATGTGATAGTACTATTAATGCCGCCAATTTTAAAATTTATGAGGCATTAGATGAAAATATTAGATATATAGATATACCTAATGGTGATACTGTCCGTACAGGGATTATTACATTTGAAGCACTTCAGTCCGAGGGCGTGGAATATGAATGGCATATCGGTTCGGATCCTCGTGTTTTTCGAAATCGAACGTTTCGACTCGAATTTCCAGATAATCAAACGGCGGTGTCTGTAACCTTAATCGTCAAAAAGGTAGCAGATAACGGTTGCTTTCTTCATGAGGACGGTGCGGATACTTTAACGAAATCGTTTGTTGCGATGGATGAATCCTTAGTAGAGGGTGATTTTTATGGCTCTCTTGAATCAAATGTGACTGAAAAGTTTACTCTTTCAACGCTCATTCAACCCCGATTGGGTTATTCTTTTGTGTACAATTTACCGAATGGTTGTACCCGTGATTACAAAGATGCCCATGAATTGTCGTATTTCGCAGGTCGTCGAACGATTAAATTTGGGCATCCCGAAATCATTCGAACGGGGAGTGCCAGCGATGTGTACTGTCAGATTCCTTGGGGCTTCGGCAAAATTCTGGAGGATAATCAAACCTTAGTGCTGGATTATGAAATGTGGAACCCTACTCAAAAAAAGTTTATCAAAGATCGATTCATTGGTATTAGAAAATAATTCAAGCATTGGAGAGCGAAAATGCACGATTGAAAACCGAATTGCATCCCCTTAAACAGTAACAATTTAACAATGAAAACAATCCAATTGATAGGTATTAGCATTCTATTGATAGCATTTGTCATGGTTAGTAGTCAGTGTAAAAAAGAATGTACTGATAGATCTAATCCTGCTTGTGATAATTATGACCCTTGCTATAAGAAAGTATCCGCTGATTTTAAAATGGGATTAACGCTTGAAAGAACCCGTACAGATATAAAGTACTTTGAGGTAGATACTGTATATAGAAACTTCGCTGTTGAATTTGTTGCGAATGATTCAACAGATGTAAGTTATGAATGGGTAATCGGCACGGATCCCGACACATTGCGCACCAGAAAAATTGAGGTTGAATTTCCAATAGCGGTGGATGTTGTTATCCATTTAACTGTTAAAGGAAAAGCAGATTGTGCGATTTCAACAACTACTTCCAAAAAGTTGGTGGTAACAGATAAATCAATGTCTAATATTTTATTGGGTACCTATTATGGCTATTTGGTATCAAATAAAGCAGATACTTTTCGAATTGCAATTCGTGATAAACGCGGTGTTCCATACATTGATGGATTACCAAAAAACTGTGAGCGCAAATGGGGAACGGAATATTGTTCTGAAACAGGTCCTTTCGCTTACAGAGATTTTGGTATAGGTGATGGTGGTACGTGCGGAAGCCCAGATTGTCCTACTTTAAATGGTTGGGGAAAATTGGAAAACGATAATGCAAGCCTTCAATTGGATTTTCAATATGAAACTTTTGTAGGAAATCAAATCGTAAAAGACAAATTCATTGGAAAAAAAATCAAGTAAAATGAAAAATATATATTATTTAATTATTGTTTGGGTTTTAATAATGCCTTTCAATGGGTTATCTCAGTGTATAGATTCGGATAATGCGACCGAAAATGAGGCGCAGAATATTAAAACGCCTTTTCAATCAACAATCAATCGTTTTAATTGGCGAGAAGAATCCTATACATTCAATATGTCGAATCGCTTGACTTCGGTTCCCTATGTTTTAACCAAACTTAATCCTTTTTTTTGGCAGGAAAGCAATGCATCTACTAAACATTTGCAAGAGCAACCTGTAAATGCTAAAGATTTTGAACCAAAAGATGGATGGGAGTTAGTTGCAAAATTTTTTGGAGAGCCGAATTTAGGCACAGTAGCACCCTATTTCGTATTGTATAACCGTTATGAAGCGATTTTAAGAGTATTTGTATATGTCGTACCGAGCCTAACTTTTGATCAATACAATGCTGCCCGAATAGATGTTAACTTTATTTTAAATACACATGCGGGTAAAAATAAAATCGAAAGTGGTTTGTTAGGATATACTAAGATACCTACCAAAGGGTTGGACAAATTTGATAAAAATACGATTAGTTCAATGCCCGCTTTTGTTAGATCAAGTGGCGAGTTTTGGCTTTATGCTGATTTCGCAATGGCATATGATCCTTGTACATGCAACTATTTTTCAAATATTAGAATTGACGCATATTTGATGAAAATAAGTAAAATGGAACTTTTGCAAGAGGATATAACTCAAGCTACAGCTTCTTCAGGAGGTAGTACAACAGGAGTTATACCAATTATAGACCAGTTTACTAAAGATATTGCAAATATTACAAAAAAAGTTACAACGGTTTCCACTACACTTAAAGCTGGACTTGACTTAATACAAGAGTTTTCTCCTAAACGAGTGGTACATGAAACAAAAACGATTGTAGATACAAGTCGAACAACTGGTATTGCTGCTATTACTAATTTTATTGACATTACGAAAGCATCTCCGATTCCTTTCGCACTTCCTGCATGGCTTAAAAAAAATGGTAAAAATTTTAGTAGTGAATTAGGACTATTTATTGGAATTATAGATTTACTATCGGGTTCTGGTACGCCAACAACTACTACCGCTCAAAAAGGATTAAAGTTTAAAATTACTGGTACAGACAACTCAGAGTTTAAAATAACGAGTATTGACATTTATGTGCCTGGGTCGAATTGGAATCCATCTTTGGGGGACCCTTTAACCAGACCTATTTATAATAATACACTTGGTTTGTTTGCATTGGTTGAAACGCCCAAAATTAAATTTTTTACCAAAACAACGACTGTTAAAGGACCTCTTTTTGAATACAAACTATCGGATGGACGGTTAGCTACATCAAGTGATTACAATCATGTCGCTTGGGATTTTAAGTTGCAAGAGGATGTTAAATATGCTATAAATCCTGCATCTGGTTACAAATCGGAGCCTAAGGATATAAAAGCAGCATTAGTTTTTCAAGTAAATGCGAAATGTTTGAATGAAAACGTAGCAGTATCGAATAATGTAGGTGCGGCATTCCCGCCTCTTTGTACTTTCAATAGTCCCAATACATCTTCTTTGCGGGTGGTAAGAGGGAAAAAGGCAGATGGTACACTTTCTGATACTGCTACAATTACAACTCCTTTGATGTCACTATCATGTATCAAAGATTATGTAGCACATTTGTCTTTCTTAGGTAATACTGAAAGACGGCAGCAAGTATTATATTCTACCGCCCCTTTTGCTGAGGATGTAAGGTTATTAATCATGGCAACCTTAGAGAGAACAGGTGATCCGACCAAGCAACATTTATTTACAGCTCAATATCAATTGTTCCCTGAAAAAAACGAGGCTCCAATTACGAATACTGCTATTAGTAATATTGCTTTAAACCCTGTTTTTGGAGATTTAACTTTAACAGAGGATCTAACGATTCGAGCATGGGAAACCGTTACTTTTAAAGGCAAAGTCAATACAAATGGTTTTAAGTTGACTGTTATAGCAGGTACTGAAGTCAACATTGAAAATCCAACTGATTTTCCTGTAACAACGGATATTAGCATTGGATTACCTACAGAATGTAAAGGGATTGTTCCTGCTCAGCGTCCTTCACAATTATACGCTTTTTGTGCAAAGTCGGATACCAAAAAGTACAATCCTATTGTGCCTACAAGTCGAGAAAGAGATGAGGAGGAGCCAATTGCAGCGCAGAAAGAACTGAAAACAATGTTGAATGTAGTGCCGAACCCTTTTGCGAATCAATTGACCATTCATTTTGCACTTCAAGAGGATTCTAATGGATCTATTTCATTGACAAATGCAATTGGGCAAGTGATTAAAATACAAGAGTTTACGCAAAAAGGTACAGGCAAGTATGAAGAAATTATGGAAACCAATGATGTAGCACCTGGAGTTTATTATTTGACGCTTCAAACAAAATCGGGAGTTGAGACCAAGAAAATTGTGAAACAATTGTAACTATAAGTTGATATAAAATGAAAAGAAAGCCTTTGCGCGAACCTCGTGCAGAGGCTTTTTCTTTTTGAGTTAATGATTTGTTAACAAAAATATTTTTGGCATATCGATTCACTTAAAAATACATATAGTTTTCTATATTTGTTGCGGAATTGTGAACAAGGACTTTGCAATGGCAGATACTTATTTTTAAAAACCGTTTTAAAAAATAAAATTTGGAAATCCTTTCATAAAAATACTAAAAAAATGTTTTTGAAATTATTTAGAATCTGTCTAAATAGATTTAACGTTTTCTTAACGCTTTGTGAAAAGAACACCATGTCGTACTTTTGTGTCATTAAAATTTGACAAAGAAAATTTTTTAAAATATGACCGACCATTTTTCAATACAATTTTTTTATTCAATGAGGTCTAACTTTCTGAAATTGAGACTGTTATACATTTTGCCTTTTTTGTTTTTGTCGGGTGCTTTGCGGGCAGCCGATATTGCTGCTGGTAAAACATTGTTCGCCAACAATTGCGGTACTTGTCATGCCAAAGACATGAAATCCAAGCTCACAGGTCCGCCTTTATCGGGCGCGCAGGCAAAATGGGGCGATGATAAAGCCTTATACGCTTGGATTCGCAACTCACAAGCATTAGTTGCCGCTGGTCAGCCGAATGCGGTTGCCATCTGGGGCGAGTATAAGCCGACGGTGATGACTTCGTTCCCAAACTTGAAAGATGATGAAATTGCATCTATTTTGGCTTATGTGGCGGATGCCGCTAATGGCGTAAAAGCAACTTCGGTTGCGACTTCGCCTACCGCTAAAAAATCAGGCAATGGTTTAATGTACGCGCTCGTTTTCACGCTTTTGGCAGGTCTTGCGCTCGCGTTGGCGCGCATTATCTCCAATTTGAACAGAAATGTTGCCGCATCAGAAGGTCTCAACCTCAAACCAACGACTTGGGTGGATACGTTGACCAGTAAAGGCGTTATTGGTTTTGTCGTATTTGCTTTGATTGTGCTTGGTGGTTACACGACGGTTAACAATGCCATTGCGCTCGGTCGCTCTCAGGAGTACGCGCCCACTCAACCCATTAAATTTTCCCATGCAACACACGCAGGTATTCAAAAAATTGATTGTCAGTACTGTCACGACGGTGCGAGACGGTCGAAACATTCGATTATTCCTGCAACCAATACGTGTATGAATTGCCATAAGGCGATTACTAAAGGTTCTCAATATGGTACGGCGGAGATTACTAAAATCTTTGCATCTATCGGCTTCGACCCAAGTACGGGTAAATACATTCCAGATTACGATAATTTGAAAGAAGAGCAAGTGGCGGCAGTTTATAAAAAATGGATTGCAGCTAATTATGCGGCGGACAAAAAATTAGATCCTGCGACGGCGGACGCAAGCAAAGATGTTAAATTGGTAGCGGATGCGCAATGGAATGATATTGCGAAATCATTGAAAACGGAAATCAAGGATAAAGTGCAAGGTCCGATTGAGTGGAAACGGGTGCATAATTTGCCTGACCATGTGTATTTCAATCACGCTCAACACGTTACGGTTGGAAAAGTGGCTTGTCAAAAGTGTCACGGGGAAGTGGAAAAAATGGGGACTTTGAAACAAGCAGCTCCTTTATCGATGGGCTGGTGTGTGAATTGTCACCGCGAAACGGAAGTGAAATTTAACGACAACGATTATTACAAATCTTATACGCGTTACCACGAGGAAATCAAAAAAGGCACTCGTGAAAAAGTGACTGTGGAAGATATTGGCGGTTTGGAATGTCAAAAATGCCATTATTAAGCAAAAGGATGAATGATAAATGATGAATGATGAATGATGAATTTTTTAGGACATTCATCATTTATAATTCATCATTCATCATTCTTCATTTGAATAGTTTGCAAACTTTAAACAATAATTGAAATGTCGTTCCTACGGAATGACAAAATGACAAGTTTTTTTGTCCTTTTGTCATTCCGCAGGAACGAAATCAAAATAAATGCTAATTTCAGTCATGGAATTAAAGAATCAATCGGTTTGGACAGGCGTAGAGGATTTGACGAAAAGTGAATCTTTTATCGAACTGGCAAGCCAAGAGTTTACGGATTTGCCTCAGACGCTTTCGCAAGAAAATACTCGTTTTGCTGCGACGCGCCGCGATTTCCTAAAATATTTGGGATTTAGTGTCGGTGCGGCTACGGTTGCGGCGAGTTGTGAAATCCCTGTGAAGCGGGCGATTCCTTATGTCACGAAACCGGATAGTATCGTGCCGGGGGTTGCGAATTATTTTGCTTCGTCTTTTGTGAATGGGGGCGATTATGCAGCGATTTTGGTCAAAACGCGGGAAGGTCGTCCGATTAAAATCGAAGGCAATGATTTGTCGAAAGTCAATGGAACGGGTACGAGTGCGCGGGCGCAAGCATCGGTTTTAGGGCTTTACGATACGGCGCGGATTCAAGCTCCTTCATCGGTGGCGGCGGGTAAAGCGACGAAAACGACTTGGGATGCTTTGGATAAAGTGGTGGCGGGTAAATTGACGGCGGCGGCTCAAATTAGGATTTTGACGCACACGATTTTAAGCCCGATGACGAATAAGGCGATTGCGGAGTTTACGAAGAAATTCCCGAATACGAAGGTCGTTACGTATGACCCTGTGTCGAGTGCGGCGATTTTGGCGGCGAATGAGTTGTCTTTTGGGGATAGAGTGGTGCCGAGTTACAAATTTGATGCGGCGGATGTGATTGTGAGTTTTGGAGCGGATTTTTTGGGTACTTGGGTTTCGCCGATTGAGTACGCGGCGCAATATGCGAAAAATAGGAAAATTGCGAGTGCGGCGGAGGCGAAAATGTCTCGGCATATTCAAGTGGAAAGTTATATGTCTTTGACGGGCTCGAATGCGGATAATCGGGTTTTGATTAAGCCGAGTGAGCAAGGGGCTGCGATTGCGTCCTTATATAATGAAGTAGCGGCTTTGGCGGGCGGTGTTGCGGTGGCGGCTCCTGCGTTGAATGCGAAAGCGGCAAAAGCGTTGAAAAAAGTAGCGGGTGAATTGGTTGCTGCTAAAGGTAAGTCGTTGATTGTCAGTGGTTCTAATAATATTGGAGAACAAGTTT
>JBDKKX010000029.1:0-17806 GCA_039795795.1 Bacteroidota bacterium
TTGAATGCGCTCAAAAACTTCATTTGCCTTATTTTGCTGCGCTGCATGAACCGTCACCGTGACATTGACGCGGACTTCTTTGCCGCTGCCCGTCGAAACATTGATTTTACCATATTTATTATTGAGTAAAACCGTTTCGCTGGCATGCACACTAAACGTTTTTGTAAAAACGCGTGTAAAATCTTGCAATTCGCCGCCTTGAATCACCAAAGAATCTTTCGGACCCGTGATCGGTTTTTCAGAAACGAGATTTGTCGGAGTTTGTGGCGCAGAGGGCGCGGTTGAATTAGGCGGTATCGGAGGAAAGCACTGAATGCCTTCTGGTAAAAGCGTTGTTGTAGCATGTTCCGCCTCGATTTGCGTCCCTTTTTCAGCCTTTGCTGCGTTGCACAACAAACATAAAGCGACCCATAAAATTTTGTTGAAATGACTATAAACTTTCATTTTGCCTTCTATTAGATTTATTTTTCACATTTTGTTCGGAATATTCTAAAACCCTTTCCAAAATACTTAATTTATTTTGATAATTCTCCATCAACGTTTTCAAAATTTCTTCGTGGCTACTGCGGGGCGCGATTTCCAATTCATGCCTCAATTCAATTTGCACTTCATCCAATTGTTTCAAATCTGCCATCACCGACGGGTCAGGGTTTCTTGCTTCTAACTCAGCGACTTTTATATTTATTTTTTCGTCATAAAATTTTTCTGCGGTTATCAAATCATCAGAAAATTTCATATTTGAAGCAATTGTTGTAGGTGTCACCCTTTGATTATCGCGCATCCACCAACCCGCGCCCATTCCTACGCCCAGAAGCAAAATAGCTGCTGCCGCAGCTCGATACCAGCTTTTATAGGTTGGTTTAGGCAATACAATTAAGCGAGTTGCGGGTACTTTTTCATCCAAATTGTTTTGAATTCTGTCCCACAAACCCTTCGGAATGGCTTTGGTGTCCAACGCTGCTCGATGTTCTGCAATCCAATCTTCTATCTGGTCTGACATTTTAGATGATTTAAATATGAGGGAAAAAATAATTCAAATCTAACTATCCCGTATCAAGTGGCGCGGCGATTTCAAAACATCTCGCAATTTTGCCTTTGCGCGACTGTATTGAGATTTGCTTGTTGCCTCGGATATATTCAAAATACTTGCAATTTCTTCGTGGTCATAGCCTTCCATCGCGTACAACGTGAACACAACTCGATAACCTTCAGGCAATTGCGCGACGGCATTTTGAATCGCAGTGACATTTAAGTACGATTCAGGCAAAGGCGATTCCTCCAAAATAGGCGAAGCATGCAACCTATCATCCAACGATTCAAAAAAAAGTCGTCGTTTTTTCAACTCATTGATGCAATGATTTACAACAATTCGTTTTATCCAGGCACCAATGGTCGATTCAAATCGAAACGAATCTATCTTGCGAAATACGTCCGTGAACGCATTTTGCAACGCATCTTCTGCGGTTTCCGCACTATTCGTCATGCGAAAACAGACGTTGTACATCGCCCGTGCGTACAGCCGATACAACTCAAACTGCGCCTTACGGTCATTTTGCTGACAGGCGCGCACAATATCATCATGCCGATTGACTCGCTCCAAAATGTAATTTGCTCGAATAGAATGATTATAAAATAGAAATGAATTTTGCATAAAGGTTGCGTAAAGTGACATACTTTTATAGTTTTTTGGAACAAATCGTGAAAATATTAGACTAAATCTCTTATTTTTACACTTTAGAACAAAAGTTACAAAAGGAACAAAGTGGAACAAAAGTTTTTTAAAACAAAAGTTACAAAAGGAACAAAGTGGAACAAAAGCTTTTGTTTAACTTTGTTCCTTTTGTAACTTTTGTTTTAAAAAACTTTTGTTCCACTTTGTTCCTTTTGTAACTTTTGTTCTAAAAAATAGCATTCAAACAATATACAAAATATATGTCTCGAAATGGTTATTTATTAATTGCTGTATTTGTGTTGCTTATAGGTGCATTTGCGCTATGGAATTATTTAAATCCGCGTTTCGATTGGCGGGAACGCTATCAAGATGACAATAAAGACCCATATAACACTTTTGTTATATCCGAATTATTGCGGCGTTCTTTTCCGAATCAACCTTTCAAAGTGATGTCCAAACGGATTCATCAGGATTTAAATGATTCGACCGAAACGGCAGCAAATTACGTTTTTGTGGGGCAAGCCGTGTATGCGGATAGCGCGGATATTGAAAAATGGCTGCATTTTGCAGAAAAAGGGAATACTGTTTTTATTGCATCGGATATTTTGCCCGAAGCCTTGTTCCACAAAATTTATTATGAAAATTGTGGAAAAGGCAATCGTTCTGAAATTTATAGAAATACTTGGGATTCTACTTTGCGGGAGGATGTTTACCGAGATAGCAGCGTGTTTATGAATTTTAAACATGCTCAATTGCATGAAAAACAATCGATTACGTATAAATATGCTTTTGAAAATAAAAATAAGGTAAAACGATGGCATTATTTCGATTCCATTCCATCGACTTGTGTAGAGCATAATTTAGTGACGCTTGGCACGTTTCAAAACAAATATGTTAATTTTGCTAAAATAGATTATGGCAAGGGTCATTTTTATTTTCATAATAATCCGATTATTTTTACTAATTATTTCTTATTGGATAGTAATCATTTACGATATACATCAAAAGTTTTTGGGCATTTAACGAATGGTGCGATTTATTGGGACCCGATAAGCCGCGTGCCTGCTGCCACTGGGCAACGCATGAATGACAATGATAGGATGGGCAGGAATCGCCCTTTTGACAAAGATAGCCCGTTGCAATATATATTGTCGCAACCTGCGTTGGCTTGGGCTTGGTATCTTTTTATTTCGAGTATTTTGTTATATATGTTTTTCGCGGCTAAAAGGGTGCAACGATTGATACCTGTTTTGCCTCAAAAGACGAATGATTCTTTGGGATTTATCAAAACAGTAGGTCGTGTTTATTTTTTGCAAAACGATTCTGTGAAATTATGTGCGGAGATGCTTCAATATTTCCAAATTTTTGTTCGGGAAAAGTATCGTATTTCGGGACAATTGTTTGTAAAAGACGCGCCTGCTTTGACCACTTTGATAGCTAAATCGGGCATTGAGGCAACTGTCGTCCGTACGATTGCTGCATTTGAACGGCGAATTGAAAATCGAAATATTGTGGAACACGATGCGGTAGAATTATATCGATTATTAAAAATATTTTATAAAAATTGCAAATAATGATAAATGATGAATGGTGAATGATAAATGATGAATTTTAAAATTCATCATTTATCATTCACCATTCATCATTTATCATTTATCATTCATTTAATATGGAATCTAATACGATAGGGGATGCTTGGGGACAAAACCGATTGGACGTGAGCATGATTGCCGACCTTAGTTTTAAGGTCAAAACGGAACTTTCCAAAGTGATTATTGGGCAAGAAACCTTGCCTAATTTGCTTTTAACGGCTTTGTTATGTGACGGGCATGTATTGTTAGAAGGGGTTCCTGGCATCGCTAAAACATTGACTGCCAAGCTATTAGCGAAAACCATTGATGCGGATTTTAGTCGTATTCAATTCACGCCAGATTTGATGCCGACGGATGTAGTCGGAACGATTGTGTTGAATATGCAAACGGCATCTTTTCATTTCAATGCGGGTCCGATTTTTTCAAACATTGTGTTGATTGACGAAATCAATCGGGCTCCTGCGAAAACGCAATCTGCTCTTTTTGAAGTCATGGAGGAGAAGCAGGTGACGGTGGATGGCAAAACGTATCCAATGGAATTTCCATTTTTTGTCGCGGCGACGCAAAATCCGATTGAACAAGAAGGGACTTACAAGTTGCCCGAAGCACAATTAGACCGTTTTTTGTTCAAACTGATTTTGGAATACCCGTCAGAATCGGAAGAACAACAAATTTTGCGTCGTTTTAAGAACGATTTCAAACAAACCGTTAAGGAAACGGTTCATAAAGTGTTGAGTAAGGCAGATTTACGAGCTGCGCAAGCGATTGTGGAGCAAATTGCTATTTCAAACGAATTGTTGGATTATATTGCGGCGATTGTTTGCAAAACGCGGAATCATGGCGATTTGTTTTTAGGTGCGTCTCCGAGAGCGTCGCTTTCGATTTTGAAAACGGCAAAAGCGACGGCTGCCTTGCGCGGACGCGATTTTGTAACGCCCGACGATGTACAATTTGTGTCTTATCCCGTGTTGAATCATCGGATTATCCTTACGCCAGAACGCGAAATGGAAGGTTACACGACCCGCGAAGTGATACAAGATATTTTAAAAACGATAGAAGTTCCACGTTAAACAAATAATGATGAATGATAAATGATGAATGATGAATTATGCAATTAATTGATAATCAAATAATTGTATAATTCATCATTCGTCATTTATCATTCATCATTCATCATTTATCATTCATCATTCATCATTTATATACATTATGAAAAACTGGCAAATCAAACTATCTCTTTTCATCAATTATTTCGTTTTCGCCATTTTGTTGAATAGCGTCGGAACGGTCATCCTACAAGTGCAGCGACAATACCATGTTTCGCAATCTGCGGCGAGCGTTTTGGAAGGTTTCAAAGATTTAAGCATCGCTATTTTCTCATTTTTGCTCGGCGCGTACTTGGTGCGCATCGGTTACAAACGCGCTATGTTGCTCGCGCTTGCGGCTGTTACCACAATTTGTTTAATGATGCCGCTTACAGGCGGCGGTTTTTGGATGACAAAACTCCTTTTTGCCGTCACAGGATTCAGTTTTGCCTTGATAAAAATGTCGGTTTATGCCACCATCGGGCTTGTCACAAGCGATACCAAAGAGCATGCAAGTCTAATGAATTTCGTGGAATCGTTTTTCATGGTAGGCGTTTTGACAGGCTATTTTATCTTTGCCGCCTTCGTTTCAGACGATAAAAATGCTCAAAATGCCGATTGGCTACACGTATATTACGTGTTAGCAACCCTTTCCGCGCTTGCATTTGTCTTGTTATGGACAGCACCATTGGACGAATCCGCTATCACGCCCACGAAGGTAAAACCATTCGCAGAAGATTTTGCAGCCATGTTTCAATTAGCAGCACGTCCATTAGTTTTAACTTTTATATTTAGTGCATTTTTATATGTTTTAATTGAACAAAGTATAATGAGTTGGTTGCCAACATTTAATAACCAAATTCTGAAATTACCTGCGGCATTGAGTATTCAAATGGCGAGTATTTTAGCAGGTTCGACGGCGTTAGGTCGGTTTTTAGCTGGTTTCGTGATGCAACGGTTCAATTGGCTTACCGTGTTAAGCATTTGCTTGTTATCTGCTGCTGTTTTGGTACTTTTGGCAATACCTTTGGCAAAAAATGTCGTTTCGACAGACGTGAAAACATGGTTGGATGCACCGCTTGCTGCTTGGGTTTTTCCATTAATAGGTTTATTGCTCGCACCCATTTATCCAGCGATTAACTCATTGATTTTGAGCAAATTACCCATACAAGAACATGCGACGATGGCAGGTTTGAGCGTCGTTTTTTCAGCGTTAGGCGGGACGACAGGCTCTATGATTACGGGCAGATTATTTGAAAAATTTGGAGGAGAAGTCGCGTTTTATGGTTCGCTTGTGCCGATTATTGGATTGATTACATGCTTATTTTTCTTCAATCGATATACTCAGAAACCCGCATAAATTTATTTAAAATAAAAGTAAGACATTTTAAACAGCATAGCGAATGGATGTTTTAGGTATCCATTCGCTATTTTAATATATTTTTTTTGTTAATGAATACATAAAGCTGGCTTACCTTACAACCGATAAACCATTTTAACCATAGATGGTTTGTAATTTTGTGCAAAAAAAAAATATGTGAAAATTTGGTAACGAATTTGCCCTTTTTCACGCCATAATAAGGAGTATTTTGTTAATTTTGTCTTTTTTCAACGATTAAACCCGCGCAAATGCATTATTATCTACCTTTGGAAATTGAACGGCTTCGATTTCATATTGCTGCGTTGTATCCGATTCAGGAGGTGAATCCCGCGCCTATTAAACAATATGTTTTGACGAAACAAGTTGGGGCTGTCCCTTTATTCAATATTGATGCGGATACCTATTTTGTTGCGCATGGCGGCATGAAGGAGGATTTGGATTGGACATCTTTTCATATTGATTTTGATGTTATGCATAATCATTTGAAAATCAATTTTAAAACTACGCCTCACTCGGATAAACCTGCGCATGATAAAGTGCCTTTTACGAAAGTGGATACTGCGCCCATTGAGTGTACGCAGCATCCAAAACGGGCGGACATCGCGCTTTCGCTCAAATCGGGTAAAGAAGGTGCGTTCAAATTGGATTTGAACCTTGAAGATGGGGCTGGAAATATTACACATTCGAGTCAATTGATACTACATATTGTGCCGAATACGAATATTTGGGATATTGCTTTGGATTTTGGTTCGGAGGCTTCTCAATTGTCGGTGCATCGGGCGAGTAGCGGTGGGACGGTGACTTCGGTGCAGATGATTCCTTATTTAGTGAGTTCATTTTACAAGCATTATGAGAAAGTTAAAGAAGAAGATTTTATGCAATATGATAGAGATGGCTTGTTTCGGTCGGTCTTTTTGGCGGCATCGGAAGGGGTATTGCGGCAGACAGATCCGCCGAATACAGACCGTGAATTAGTACCGATGTTGACGTTGCAATCGCTGATGGATGAATTGAAAACGAAGAAATATAAATTGTTGCCGACAGTTAAATTGGCAACTTTTGGCATTGGAGGGAGCGAAATTGTCACGGTGAATGGGCAAACGGAGATGTTGAGTAATTTGGTGGGCAAGATTCATCGGAAATTGATTTTTAATTTTTTGCACACGGCTTGTAAATCAATTACATCGAATGCGGATAGGTATATTCGTTTTAAGTTATTGATTCCCAATGTTTTCAATCAAACGAAGATTAAAGAATTGGTGGAAAAAATGGAACGGGATGTGGTGTATTTTATCAAAGATTTTCCAGAATATAAACTGAAAGGGGTTGAAATTAGCACCATGTCGGAGAGTGATGCGGCGTTTGCGGGCTATCGTGCGCCTGTGACTGCGCCGTTGAAGGCGAATGGAAAATATTTGATTATCGACGCGGGGCGGGGGACGACGGATTATTCGATTGTGGAATTGACGGCGGCGAAGGAGGCGATTGGCTTGTATCGGTCGGGGTTTATTGGCGCGGGTGCGATGTTGACGTTTGCGTTTTTGGATACGTTGGTGATGCACCTTTTGAAAGAGCATTATAATAAGGTGTTGAAAAAGGAATTGTCGCAAGTGGATAGGGTGGAATTTTTCAAAAAAGTGATTTGTGAGGCGGATGCGAAGTGGCAAACGGCGTTTTTTCAATCGGTGGAGCTGTTGAAACAGGGTTATGGCAGGCATATTCAAGAGAAAGGGGTGTTAATTCCTGAGGTGGTGGATGGGGAAAAAGTGCCTGATTTGATGAAAGTGGATTTAAATACGCTGAATAATTGGTTGAAAGAGGGTTTTTTGAAGAAACCGAATCGGTCGATGGCGGATTCTTTTGGTTTTATTCAGAAAACGACGGATGCGTTGATTAGTCATTTGTTGACGGATATTCAAAATATTCCGAATGCGTTTGCGCAGATTGACAAATTGGATGGGATTATTTTGTCGGGCAGGGGTTTTTTATTCAAACCGTTGGTGGCTGCGTTGAAAGCTCGGTTTGGTGAAAAGGTGGTTTTGGCGGAAAATCTTAAAAATATTTGTATTCAAGGGGCGTTTACGAATCATCGTTTTAATGGTAATTGTAATATGATTGGCATTCCTTATGCTGCCATTACGCGAGATGATGGCAAGCAGGTGATTCAACATCAGCCTTTGACTCCGTTGCAATCGGCTGCGCCGACTAAAAGTTGGCGAGATTGGTTGCCGAGTTGGGGTGAAAATGGAAAATCTGCCGCGCCTGTGCGTTCAAAGCAGGGAAAAGATAATTATTTTAGAGATATGGAAGGCTTTTTGAAGGGGTATGGCGATACGCATTTTAACGCAACGACGGAAGCAATTTTTGTGTCGGGGCAGGAATATGAGCAGCAATTGCCTGCGACGAATGGTTTGGTCAATTTGTTTTTCACGGGGCGGGATTTTCTGATTCGGTCGGAGACGCATGTGGAAACGTTGACTCCTGTGCCGACTTTGGCGACTTCGACGGAGAAAGGTTTTGCGGCGAAAACGTTGTTTCCCGCGTTGAATGCGAAGGGCGATGTGCCTTTGGATAAAATTCCAGACAATAATCCATTAATGTAACTCGAATGGTGAATGATGAAGGGGGAGTGATGAATGATGAATGATAAATGATGAATTTTATACTAAGTGCTTGGACAAATTAAAATGATATGAACTAAAATAATTTAAAATATTGATTATCAAATAGTTATAACTTGACGCAAGTTTGCAACTTGCGTCAAGTTGTGCGTTTAATTTTGTCTAATGACTTAAAATTCATTATTTATCATTCATCACTCATCATTTATTATTCATCATCCATCATTTATCATTATTTAAAAATGATAAAAAAAGATAATTTTTGGTCTAAATTTCAACAATGGTTTAATCCTGCAAAAATGGGCGAAGAACCTGTTGAACCTATACCTCATAAATCGGATAAAACAACGATGCCTTCTCCTAATGAAAAAACGCTCCAAGCAGCATTAGATGTGGCGCAAAACCAACTTAAAGCACTCGCGGAAATAGCAGAAATGGCTGAAAATCAACGACTTGCAACTCAAAAGGAAAAAGAAGCGATTGAAAACAAATATGCGGCACTTCAAAATAGGATGAGTGATAGTCGAAAATATTTTGCTGCATTAGACCTTCGGTACGGGGATTTTTTAAAAATCGCTCGAAAAACCGACGAAACGGACCCAGAACAAATTAAACGTTTATGGCATATCGTGATAGCGATGGCATTTCAACATTACGATTTTATGAAAATGATTTGCAACGATGTCAATTGGCGTAAGGAGCAACAAAGTAATATTCAATTGATTATCAATAAGTTAAATAGTGTTCAAGATTTGCCTTTGAATGCGGTGGTGCCGTATTCGGATGACCCGCGTGAAGTGGAAATGCACTTTCGGGTTTTGCGCCGCTTGTTGAAGCAAGTGGGCATAGAAAAATTAGATGATGTGTTGATGAGTGGTGTTAAATTGTCATAGGAAAACGGGAAACATAGCGTATTCATTTCAAAAAACTTATATCTATAAAAATATATCAATTCATTGAAAATGAATACCCTATGTCTCCTATATCTCTATGTGTTTGCAAAAGTACCCTAATTCCTATTTTAAATATGTCGGATTTCATACTCCTTAATCTTAAAACGTTTTGTTCGATTTCGGTGGCACTGATTGCGTTAACGCTTTTTGTGTTGGGCAAGCCGAGTAAACAAAATACCTTAATTATTTTCGCAATATTGACACTTTTATCCATCAAAACGATGTATAATTATGTGTTTCCGCCGCCGAGCGTTTTCCAAAACAGCCGTTATCATCAATTGGAACATCAAGGTTTTAAATTTAGTGGTAATTTGGCGTTGGTCAATCAGGCAGACCGTCAGACGGCTCTTTGGGACGACCCTGAACATAAAGGTGCGTTGTTGCTACAAAATAATGTTAATTCTGGTGCATTTAATTTCTTATGTCAACGTTTTGCAGAACCGATTTTTGTGCAATCTGGTACAAATTCGCCTATTTTCAGCCTTGCAAATCCGATTTCTACTCAAAATATCACGAAAAGCCTTGAAATAAAACTCGCAGATTCGTTTTATCTCAAAGTTGTTATAAATAATTTTTTTAATCCATCGTGGTTGGATAAGCGGCAAGGCAGGGTGCGACCCGATTCGACACATTATACGTTTACACTGCGTTATGACGGGCAGGAGGCGAAACGGGTTAGTAATTTCAAAGCATCGTTGAAACAAGGTTATTCATTGGGGGACATTTTGGCGAAAACGCCGAATTTGCCTGATTTGCCTGTTTGGATGGAGACGGTTTTTGAAAAAACCTATTTGATTCGCACGCTTCAAAATCGGGTTGACCCCGCTACGAATTTGGTTGCCCCATTGGTTTTGATGCCTTCTTCGGATTTATTGGCGCGCAATCCAACGATTTTAATTGATGGTTCCGTACAAAAAATTGACAAAGACGCTGGGAATAAGAATATTATTTTGCAAAAACGTCAAAAGTTTTACGTTGGTTTTGGGACGCGGCGCAGTCCTGTTTTATATACGACTTCGGAAAATGGCAATCAATTGTTATATGAATTTGGCGATAAAAAGCCGTTGAAGCATTTAGACACCAAAGATGAAGGTTTGTTTATGACTTCGGATAGTCGTTCGGTGGTGGATAATGACGCGCTCGCGGGTTATTATTATCCTCAATTTGAATCCGATAATTGTATCCATCATTTTCGCGCAGGCATACAATATTTTGAAGGAACGGCAAAAGATAAATTATCCTTTCGCATTTTGTCTTATGATAAGAATTATTCATCGAGCAAAATTGGGGCACAAGAAGTAGGCAAAACGATTGAATTGCCTTCGCAAGATGTTCGCGGCGTAACATGGCTTTTCCGTGTGAACGATATGCGCGATGATAATCCGATGCAATGGTGGCAAATGTTGCTTTTTATGTCGGTCATATTTGGATTAATTGTTTTGTGTATTTATGGAACGCCTTATTTTTCGACGACTGAAGTGGTGGTTTATATCGTTTTGATGTCGATTTTAACGATTCGTTGCGTTTTGCTTTGGCGGATGGCGACTTTTGCGCCGTATCAAGATATTTCGTATTTGATGTTTAACCGAATGACGGAAAGTGGTAATTTATTGGGATTCCATACTTTGAAGATGTTTCAGAATACTTTTATTGGTGTAATGGTCTTTTTTCTGAGCATTTTTACTTTCAAAAATTGGGTGATGCCGAATTGGTCGGGCAGTGTTATTGAACAATTTGTTTCTAATTTGACTACGCAGTTTGCACAACCGATGAAAGCGTTTATCTTGACGGGATTGGGTTATGGTTTTTTGTTGGGTTTGAAAATTGGGATTCCGAGTTTGGAGCGTTTTGGCAATATTTTATTTCCGATTTTCTGGTTTTTTATAGTAGATTATTTTATTAATCGTAATTTATTGGAAATCAGGCGTTCGGATTCGCGGTTTCGGCAAGAAGAGGAAAATATTACTGGTTTTAAACTATTGCGCGGCATCAATTGGTTGATGGTGGTGGGTTATTTTGCGATGAACGACGCTGGTTTTGGGGCAATTTTTGTGATTTTCACGGTTTTATACTGGCTTTTGCGCACGATTTTTTACGAAAGGAATATTTTGGGACAGGGTAAAAGGAGTTTTATAATACCTCTTTTGGTATTAGTGATTATTTTGGTGGGTGGTTCGAGAATGATGGCGGGTTTGTTTTACAACCCAAATTGGAGTGCGACGGGCATTGCAATTGTATTGTTATGTGCTTCGATTGCTGCGTTTTGGTTGCCGAATTCGGGTAAAATGGTTCTTGCCCCGCAATTTAAGACGCTTTCTATGTTTTTTGCGGTTGGCTTATTGTTAGGTGCGGTTGGGGTTTCGTTGAAAGGGGGCGATATGATTCGGAAAAAAGCATATATTAAATATCGTTCCGAAGTGCTATATAAAAAGGTAGATGATATTATTTTGAACGAAGCGGCGGATTCTAAAAACAGTCAAAAAATATTGGAAACGGCTCAAAATCAATGGTTTATCGCTTATCACCAAGACAAATCGGACAAACATCCGTTTTGGAAACCGTTTGAAATTTTGACCCATTTTCAAAAAGGCTCGTCTTATACCACACAAACAACGGATTTGGTGACGGTGCGCTACATCATTGGTGAACATGGGGAAGGAGTTATATATTTGGTTTTGTTGTTATGGTTTGGGATTGTGGCGGCGATTGCGACGCAATGGCATCACGATAGACCTTTTACGGGGACTTTATTGGCTGTAAGTGTATTGTTATTTTCGATTGCGTTGTTTATTTGGTTGGCGGCGACGAATCGGTTCATCTTTTTTGGGCAGGATATGCCGCTTTTGAGCCTTCAAAGTCTTTTGACCATCGTTTTTGCCCTTATTGTGATGTTCGTCATCGTGATTGGGCAGCAGGAAGTGGGGGAAACGGCGGTGAGTCGTTCTCGGGTTGTGGTCAGCAGTGAGGCGGGCGTGAGTGGGTATCATGCCTATTTGGTGGTGGCTGCGGTGGTGGTTTTGGTGGCGATTGTCAATAAAACGACTTCAAATAATATTAATAGTTTTGATATTGCGAATACGATGGACAAAGCGACGGCGGCTTATGAACAATTAAATGACCGTTTTGAAGCGTTTCAAGCGGATATGGATGAGGACGAGTTGCAAAATATCACGCCAAAAGAGTTGTTGAATCGTTTTGACCAGCAAGCGAAGTTGACGGATGAAAAAGTGAGTGCGAATTCGGAATTGCAAGACCCATTTAGTCGGAGTTTGTTCCGAAAATTGAAGGAGGAGCAGGTGAATAATAATTCGCCAGATAAGATTTTGCATTTGCGGAAGCCTGAAGGGAAGTTTTATCGTTTTGCGATTAATAACCAATTTTATCAATTGCGGAGTCCAGATGTGGATGAAACGGCTTGGCGGGGCAATGTTTTGGCTCCGAATCGGGCGGATATTGCTCAATTCAACGTTCGGGCGGGTAATAAACGGGAATCTGTGGCGTTAGAAACGGCAAAATTGAATCGGAATGTGATGACGCATCGGGGTTTTGAGGCGTTGGAAGCCATTGTTCCGAATACGACGATTTCGTTTATTCCGGGGAATTGGATGGTGGATAATCAACATTTAGTGATTTTGAGGACGGAAAAAGCGGTATCGGGCGAGTCGAATTATCGGTTTTTGATTCAAAATAGCAAGGAAATGATTGACGGAAATACGTCCAATGGGTTTTCGTATGCGTTGCAAAACCATGATGCGGTGCGTTTGGTGAATCCGACGCAGTCGAATCGAGACCGTTATCGGATTGATTATGCACGGAGTAATTATGATTTTTGGGCAAAAAACGTTTGGTTGAATGGAAAACAGCGATTTTTCTATCCTGCGGGGGAAAAAAGTTTGTGGGCATATCACTTTGCAAATTTGCTGAGTCAACGACATGCGCATTTGAAACCTGCGGAAAAAAAGAAAAATTTGTTTGAAAATGTATCGATTTCGTTAGATCCGAATTTGACGACTTCGGTGTATGATGCGATGAAAACGCATTATAAAGGAAATTTATTTAAAGAGCAGAAAATTGAGAATGAACGTGCTTTTAATTTGGTCGCGATGGACGGCAATGGGCGCGTGAATTTGATAGCGGATTATAAAAAAACGGTTCGGACGCGCATCAATCCGAATAAAATGGAGCGTTACCACGATTTGATGACGCAATTTTATTTGGAAGGCAATGCAGTTGAAGAACGCCGTATTTTTGGAAATGGTTGTTTGCAACGATTGAGTCCTGGGGTCGGTTCGAGCTTCAAACCCATTGTGTATGATGCTGTTACATCTGCGTATAATTTTAATTGGAATCAATTGGTGTTAACGCCGCCTGTGGTGGATGGCAGTGTTTTGGCGAGTCAAGGCAATCACAAATTTTTATATCGGTACGCGGGTAAGAATGTTGGGAAATGGACTTTAATGGATGGGGATAAAAATTTTACGACGTGTACGGCGCGTGATTATTTGGCGCATTCGAGTAATGTGTATCATTCGACGATTATTTTTCTGGGTTCTTTTGAGAGAGAAGCGTTTTTGGACAAACGTTTTTTCAGACCTTCGACGCAATTAGGACTTTCGGAACGTTTTCCTCAGATGAAGTATGAAGGGAAATTGGTTGGTTTTTCGGAATGGGCAAAAGATTTTTCTTCAGATAGATCGTTATTAGCCAATGGTTTATATAGGAATTATGATTTGCCTTTGTTTTATAAACATGTAAGCGATAGTGCGCGGGGGCGGCAGACGAATTTGATGTTGGGTTTTGACGATGCGTTTTTGGGTAAAACGCAGAGTTCGTATAAATTGTGGAGTTTTCCAGAATATTCCATTTTTTCGCAGGTGGATAGGAATAAAAATAAAGCGATTGAAGGCTTGCGGCAGAGTACGGTGGGCGGATTTCCTGTGCAAATCACGCCGTTGAAGATGGCGGAAATGGCGGGTAAATTGGTTTCTGCGAATCCTGCGTATCGGGCAACTGTGCAGCAAAATAGTCCAAAACCGCCGAAAGGGGCTTTATTTGTGGATGAATCTTGGGGCAGTGAACAAGCGTTTTTGGATTTTAAGAGTCAAACAATTTTGTCATCGATGCACCAAATGGCGGCTACAACGGATGGTACGAACTGGAGTCTTGTGGCGAAAAAAGTGCAAGATTACGAGACAAAAGGGTTGTATTTTTATGGCAAAACGGGTACGATTAATAGTCCATATATGGTTTTGGGCAAGAAGCAAGAGGTGGATAATCGTTTGTTTATGTTGGTCATCAGCAAAGAAAAATTGCATGATAGGACGGATTTGACCCGTGATATTTTGCATAAGAATCGTTTTTACGTATTATATTTTGTATTTCACCGTTCGCAAGGCGATACGATTGGGCAAATGGTGGGCGAAAATATTGATAAAATTATTGAATCATCTGCGTTTAAAACTTATATGAAATGACGACACGTCCTTCCCGCGAACGGGGTGAAAATACGCCTTCGGGCGATGAAATGGCATGGGTAAAACCTGTTTTAAGTGTTTTAATCGTTTCGATTATTGGGTTTTTGATGATGAATCCGACGGTTAAAACCAATGCGGCGCATGCGTTTGGAGAACCGAATCAGGCTTTAATGTTTGATACGGCGCGCCAATTGAAGCGGATTTATTTGGATTCGTTTATGCCGATATTTCAAGGGGTGCAGGCGCAAGTGGGTTGTTCAACGAGGGTGGAGGCGAACCAAAAGTTGCGCATTTTTGTTAAAGACAAGACTTGTGACCGTTCTTTCAATACGATTTATACGGGCAATATCGCTTTGAGCGAGTATTTTAAGATGAAAAATAGTCCGATTAAAGCGGTTTTGGAAGGTTACGGTTTTGAAACGCCGATTCAGGAGACGGAAAAAGGGCGGATTGTGTTATTGCCTGTGGATATGCTGAAAAGTGTGGTGGAGGCGTATCACGCGCCAGTTGTGGTGGAGTCTGCGGCGGTTGTCGTTCCCGTGAAACCCAAAGTTAAGAAAATAAAATGATAGGTCGCCACACCTAACAGGTTCAAAAACCTGTTAGGTGTGGGGCTAACGCTCGTTCTACACCTAACAGGTTTAAAAACCTGTTAGGTGTGGGGCTAACGCTCGTTCTACACCTAACAGGTTTAAAAACCTGTTAGGTGTAAAATGACCAAAATCCGAATTCAAACCCTGTCATCAAAATAAAATAGCAATGAATTTTTTTCTATCAAAATATTATTTGCTCGAAAAAGCGACTTTACCCGAATTAATCAGTGCACAAACGATTGAGGCACTCGCTCAAAGAGATATTCCGGGCATTTTCACGGCGATGAAGCATAGTAACGTGACTTTGACGGAGGAACAAGTGCATGCGGTCAAAGAATTTCGGACGCTTTTTTCGGAAAAATACGATTATTCTACCGAATGGATGTCGCAATGGCAACAAGATTTTGCTAAAAATCATGGTTCACTGAAAGATATTTTGTCTGGTTTGGCATGGGCGACCTTAGTGCCGAATGGAGTTGCTGTGTTGGCGCATGGCGAATTGTTGGTTTGGCGGGTGCGCGCAGGAGAACCGCCCGTTGCGTTTAAAAACCATGATGCCGTTGAACCGACGCAATCGGGCGATACTTGGTTGATTACTTGGGAAAAGGAAATTGCGAAACCCGATGACCAAATTCCTGCACAAGTTGTGGCATTGGATTATGCGGAAAAGTTGTATGAAGATAAAACAGATAAAGAACGATTCGATATTTTAAATATTGATAATCAATTTGATACGGATAAACCCAATGCGATTCCTGCTCAAAATCCCAATTTCGGACGACGGGTTTTGGCGATTGCCAAACGGTTGGAAGCGGCAGGGCATCCGTTTGAAACTTTCAAACCGTTTTTGAATGCTTTGACGCAACATGCGACGGTCGGCAAGGAAGCTACGGCTTTACTGGCAAAATATGCCGTAAAAACGTCTAAACCACCAAAACCTGTTGT
Organism: Bacteroidota bacterium; assembly: GCA_039795795.1. GTDB lineage: Bacteria > Bacteroidota > Bacteroidia > Chitinophagales > Saprospiraceae > JAAFJT01. The sequence goes on from JBDKKX010000029.1 coordinate 16,317, forward strand.
CAAACCTGTGCCTGAAAAGCCAGTTGTGCCAATCGTTGTGCCTGTTGAACCGCCTGTTGAAACGAAAATAGAGGAGGTTTCGACGGAAAATGAGGTTGTCAATGCACCTTCTTTCGATTATCGCCCGATTTTGTGGGGGCTTGTGGTCAGCGCGGCGATTATTTTGGGTTATCAATATTATGAGCGTCAAAAAATAACAGTGGTTTCCCCCGGTTGGGCGCGACCGACGATTAAGATTGATTCGTTGGTGAATCCAGATTTGCCAAAAACGGAGGTTTCTAAATTGGATGTGCCTACACCTGCCGTTCGGACAGATACGCCTGTGACTTTGCCCAGACCGAGACCAAAACCAAAATTGAATTATCAAAAAGATTACGAAACCGCAAATGCGTTGTTGAAAACGGCTGAAAATAATATTGAAGGTTGTCCCGATTGTATTGCGGGCGCGATTCAATCGTTGGAAAAGGCAAATCAAGGTGGTTTAGATGCGGCGAGTGTGTTTGCAACGAGTGGGCGCGTGCGGGAAGTGAAGGAAAAAGTAGCTGCTAAATTGAAAAAAGAAGCGAATGCTTTGATGGACGAGGGCGAAAAAATAGGGGGAGAAGGGCATAGTTTGGAAGCGACGCGTGTTTTGAATCGCGCCAAAGCAAAATTGGAATTGGAAGCAAAGATAAAATCGTCTGAAGATGTCAAAGCGCGCTTGAAAAAGGTAAGCGAACGCATTGCTTATTGGGATTCGGTGTTTGGAGTGGGTTCCAAAGGGCAATAAAATATTTAATTTTGCCACGAATTACACGAATTTTACACGAATTATTTGTGAAAATTCGTGTAATTCGTGGCAATTTTTTTTCCACGTCCCTAAATTGAACCCAATTCTTTACTTAGCCTGTCACAAAACATCTTAATTAAATTTTGGTAAAAAACAAAACCTTGTGACATTTGAAACGCTATCATTCCCAGCAAATAAATGCGTAAGTCCATCCTATAAATCTTTTTTTTAATGACTCATTTTACATCCGTTTTGACGCTGTGCCTATTCGCGCTGGTCAATGGGCAAGTTGCTGCACAAATTCAAGGTAAAGTTTTTCGGGATTTCAATGCCAATGGCGCATTTGATTCAACAACGACTTTCAAAGAAGTTGGTTTGAAGGGGATTTTAGTGACTGCATACAATGCTATGGGCACTGCTGTCGGCACGACCACCACGAATGCAACTGGAAATTATACGATTGCTAACGTATCTGGTGCCTTGCGCATTGAGTTTACAGGGATGTCTGCTTTTGATTTTCCTGCTCCAAAAGGTGCAAATAGCAAAACAAGTATTCAATTTGTGACTGCCCCTGCAACCAATATTAGTTATGGTGTGAATTATCCCAGCGAATATGTGGCAACTTCAAATCCAAGTGTGTATGTACCTTGTTATAACAATGGCAACCCGCTTGGTGGTGGCAGTTCGGGTACAAAAGATTGGTTTGTGAAATTTCCATACG
>JBDKKX010000030.1:0-17693 GCA_039795795.1 Bacteroidota bacterium
ATTTTTCATTTGTAATTCAAATTCGTAACTTTTTTATGGCTACTACAGCAAAAAAATCACCTAAAAAACCAGCGTACAAAGTCAAAGATATTAATCTGGCGGCTTGGGGACGTAAAGAAATCCGTTTGGCGGAAGCAGAAATGCCCGGTTTAATGGCATTGCGCGAAGAATTTGGCGCGACAAAACCTTTAAAAGGAGCGCGTGTTGCGGGTTGCTTGCACATGACGATTCAAACGGCAGTCTTAATCGAAACTTTGACGGCACTGGGTGCGGAAGTTTCTTGGTCAAGCTGTAATATTTTCTCAACGCAAGACCATGCGGCAGCAGCGATTGCGGCGGCGGGGATTCCCGTTTATGCATGGAAAGGCATGAATGAAGAGGAATTTGATTGGTGCATTGAGCAAACGCTGTTTGCGTTCCATGATAATAAACCGTTGAATATGATTTTGGATGATGGCGGCGATTTGACGAATATGGTGTTAGACCGTTTTCCAGAATTGGTCAAAAATATCGGCGGCATCAGCGAAGAAACGACGACGGGCGTACACCGTTTGTACGAACGGGTGGCGAAAGGAACGTTGCCGCTACCTGCGATTAACATCAATGATTCGGTGACAAAATCGAAATTTGATAATAAATATGGTTGTAAAGAATCTTGTGTGGATGCGATTCGCCGCGCTACGGATATTATGATGGCGGGTAAAGTGGCGATTGTGGCGGGTTATGGCGATGTGGGCAAAGGTTCTGCGGCTTCTTTGCGCGGCGCGGGTTGCCGAGTGATTGTGACGGAAATTGACCCAATTTGTGCTTTACAGGCGGCAATGGACGGTTTTGAGGTCAAAAAAATGGCAAGTGCGATTCCAAGAGCGCAAATTATCGTGACGGCGACGGGTAATAAAGACATTATTCGTATGGAGCATTTCAAATTGATGAATGATAAAACCATCGTTTGTAATATTGGACATTTTGATAATGAGATTGATATGGCGGGTTTGAACAAAAATTATGGTGCTACGAAAGTGGAGGTCAAACCGCAAGTCGATTTGTATAATGTGGAAGGTAAAGATATTATCATTTTGGCGGAAGGGCGTTTAGTGAATTTGGGTTGTGCGACAGGACATCCTTCTTTTGTAATGTCTAACTCGTTCACCAACCAAGTGTTAGCGCAATTGGAATTGTGGCAAAGTGGTGGCAAGTATGAAAACAAAGTGTATATGTTGCCTAAACATTTGGACGAAAAAGTAGCGCGTTTGCATTTGGCGAAAATCGGTGTGGAGTTGGAAGACCTTTCGACGGAACAGGCGGATTATATCGGTGTGAAACAAGCGGGTCCGTTCAAACCTGAATATTATCGTTATTAATCGTATTTAAGGAAATGATGAATGATGAATGATGAATGATGAATTTGCAAATTCATCATTCATCATTTATCATTCATCATTTCCTAAAACCAATTATCATGCAAACTATCCAATTAGCCGATTACCGAATCCAAATCGGTGCGATAAAGTCCTCTCTTTCGACTTTTTTGAAACAAAATGTATTTTCTAAAACCATTATTTTAACTGACGAGAATACACAAAATTATTGCCTTCCGCTTTTAAAAACGGTATTACCCCTTGATTTCCAAACCATTATAATTCCCTCAGGCGAGCAACATAAAAATTTAGATACGTGTCAAATTATTTGGAACAGTCTTTTTGAAGCGGGTGCCGATAGAAAATCATTGTTAATCAATCTGGGCGGCGGCGTGATTGGCGATATGGGCGGTTTTTGTGCCAGCACATTTAAACGCGGTATGCCGTTTTTGCAAATTCCAACAACGCTTTTATCCCAAGTAGATGCGAGTATTGGCGGCAAATTAGGGATTGATTTTGGCAATGTCAAAAACAGTATTGGCATGTTTGGCAACCCCAAAACGGTACTTATCGACCCAATTTTCCTTAAAACATTATCTACACGCGAAATTCGGAGTGGTTTTGCGGAATTATTCAAACATGCGTTGATTCACAAAGCGACCTTTGCCATACAAGATTTATTAAATGCGTTTGAACAAAAAGAAGCAAATTTAGCTTCGATTATTGGCGATTCGTTGTTGGTTAAAAAACATTTTGTTGAAAAAGATCCTTTTGAAAAAGGAATTCGCAAGGCATTGAATTTTGGACATACGATAGGTCATGCAGTAGAAAGCGCGGCGTTGGAATCACATGAACCGCTTTTGCATGGCGAAGCGATTGCTATCGGCATGGTCTGTGAAGCATTTTTAAGCCATCAAATGGCAGGATTGTCCAACGCAGATTTAGACTTAATTGTGCATACTTTTTCAAAAATATATCCAAAAATAGATTTGGAAAACTTTGATTATCAACACCTTATCTCGTTGATGCAGCAGGATAAAAAAAATGATGGCAACGCCATTAATTTTACTTTATTGACAAAAATCGGTTCAGCGTCTGTCAATCACATCGCAGATGAAGCACAAATCATTGAAAGTTTAGAATTCTATCAGTTGCAAGCCGTTTAAACTCATCCTAAACGGAATAACGAAAAATCGTAGGGGCAGGTCGTGACCTGCCTTTTTAAATTAAAAACAAAATTATTTATAAATCATTAATAATTAAAAAGTTGGAATGGATTTAAAAAGGCAGGTCACGACCTGCCCCTACCATTTTTTGTTCTTTTATTTAGGATAGGTATAGTTTCATAGTTTAAATGAAGTTTTATTACAAAATATAGATTAATTATTTAAAATAAATGTTGTATTTTTGCAACTTAATTTTATTTTTAATCTCCCAAATTGCAAACTAAGTACATGTAAAAGTTTGCTCAAAATAAAAATGGCATTACAATTATCCGTAGAAGACTTACTTATTAAGACACCTTTGTATGAAAGGTTTGAACTTGACATCAAAGATTTGCCAACACTCTTTGATTTACAATATTTTAATGGGCGTATAGACTACCATTGTGTGTATTGTAATAAAGAAAGCACTTTTGAAGGAGTTAGTCCTGGGTTTAATGTAGGAGGAATACATGGACGCTATTTCAAAACTTACGCTGAGTTGGAGACTGCATTTTTAAAAAAAACACCTAATCAAGTTTTAGTAGATAAAACAATTCAATGTGAATTGGAATGTACTCGAAATAGAGAACACAAATCTGTTTTTATTTTTTATCAGTATCGCACCGAATTAATCAAAATTGGTCAATTTCCATCAGTAGCTTCATTAGCAGAAGAAAAGTTAAAAAAATATCGGTCTATACTCTCCAAAGAGCAGTATAAAGAGCTTAACAGAGGGATTGGTTTAACTTCGCATGGTGTAGGCATTGGCGCATTCGTTTATTTGAGAAGAATATTTGAAGGATTAATTATGGAAGCATCGAAAGAGGCAATTGCTATCGAAAAATTAAACGAACAAGATTTTTTAAAAAATAGAATGGATGACAAAATTCAACTTTTGAAAAATTATCTACCCAATTTTCTTTATGAAAATAGAAGCATTTATGGAATATTAAGCAAAGGAGTGCATGAGTTATCTGAAAATGAGTGTTTAGAATATTTCCCTGTTTTGAAAATTGGGATAGAGATTATACTTGACCAAAAATTAGAAACCCATGAGCGAAAGAAAAAAGAGCAAGAAATTGCTACTCAACTTTCTAAAATAAAAAAGCAACTTAGTTAATTTACTTGATTGTCAATCTTCAATTACAGAAAATTTTTGATTTGTAAAAAATAGACATCAATCAAAAATTTACCTTATTCTATATGTATTGACAATTACACAAGTGACGCTGATTTTACGGATTTACACGGATTTTTTATATTTTGCTTCTCAGTACGAGACAAGAAAAAGGTGTAGAGCGAATGGGAACACGGATGACGCAGATTTTACGAATTTAAGCGGATTTTTTGGGCGTTTATGCTGAATTTTAAGCCTAAATTCCCAAAAAATCCGTGTAAATTCGTAAAATCCGTGTCCTCCGTGTTCCCATTCGTATCGTAATTTTTTGTCCCGTACTGAGAAGCAAAATATAAAAATCCGTGTAAATCCGTAAAATCCGTGTCATCCGTGTTCCAATTCGCTCTACATCGTTTTTACACGTCTTAACAAAGTTCTTTCAAGCAATCTTCCAAAATATCCAAGCCTTTATTCAAAACTTTTGGTTCTATCACCAAAGGCGATAAAATCCGAATCACATTCGCATAAGTCCCTGCACTGATGAGGATTAAACCTTTTTCAGCACATTTTTGCACCAAATCTTTGGCTAAAACAGCATTCGGCAGAGTAGGGTCGCCATTTTTAACCAATTCAAAAGCCATCATCGCGCCCAAACCGCGCACATCACCCACGACTTTCGGAAATAATTGTTTAAATTTTTCAAATCGTTGGCGAACGATTTGCCCCACTTTTTCACCTAACTCATTGATATTCACTTGTTTCATGTATTCAATCGTCGCAGTAGCCGCCGCACAACAAACGGGATTGCCCAAATACGTTCCACCAATCGTGCCACTCGTCACCGCATCCATAATTTCCGTCCGACCCATCACGCAACCAATCGGCATCCCCGAACCCATCGATTTCGCCCAAGTCGAAATATCAGGCGTTACACCATAATGTTGATAGGCAGCCCATTTGCCCGTCCGCCCAAAACCCGTTTGGACTTCGTCAATAATCAATAACATGCCTTTTTCATCGCAAATCTTGCGCAACGCCTTCAAATAGGCAGGCGGACAAACGTTGAAACCGCCTTCGCCTTGCACCAATTCGATAATGACCGCCGCCATATTGCCCGCATCCGCATATCCAAGAAAAAAATCATTCAACTTTTGAATTTCAAACTGAATATACGCCGCTTCATTCGTGAACGCCCGCCCATAACGGAAAAAATTAGGAAAATCAATCCGATACACTTCAGGCGCGAACGGACCACTCCCAATTTTATTCGCCGTTTTAGCCGTCAACGACATCGCCATCATCGACCTGCCGTGAAAAGCACCTGAAAAACATAAAATCCCACTCTTTTTAGTCGCTTGACGCGCAATTTTAATGGCATTTTCGACCGCTTCCGCCCCAGAATTGGTCAACATGACTTTTGTACCTTGATTGCCATGCGGAAAAAGTTCGGCAAGCGTCTCCGCCAACTCAATGTAACCTTCATACATCGCCACATTAAAGCAAGTATGAATCAGTTTAGCAGCCTGTTTTTGAATGGCTTTGACGACGGGTTCAGGACAATGCCCCGCGTTCATAACGCCGATGCCGCCCGCAAAATCAATACATTCCCGTCCTTCCAAATCGTAAATGTATGCACCTTTTGCAGCAATGGCGGTCGCAGGATTGAATACGCCAATCGCATTCGGTACGACTTTTTTACGCCGAGCCATTAATTCGGCAGTTTTGGTTGTTGTTTGCATGAAAAAATGGTTTTAATTTAGGGCGCAATGTATCACTTTTTTAGAATTTTAATCCGAATTTTTTTAAAATAAAAAAGGTCTGCAAGATTTAAAAACCTTGCAGACCTTTTTTTTGATGTCGGGGTACCAGGATTCGAACCTGGGGCCTCCTGCTCCCAAAGCAGGCGCGATAACCGGACTTCGCCACACCCCGAAAAAAAACATTATATCTTAGAAAAAAAGCGGTGAAAGAGGGATTCGAACCCTCGGTACAGTTTCCCGTACGTCAGTTTAGCAAACTGGTGGTTTAAACCGCTCACCCATTTCACCATTGTGCCATGAGCCGCCTACTATTTCTCTAAGGCGGTGCAAAGATATAACGCTTTTCTAAATCGTGCAAGTTTTTTTTCATTTTTTTTGAAAAAAAATAAAAATTTTGTGGAACAAGACTTATGAAGTAAATTTGCGGTTTCAAAAGTCGCTTTTTCACTATGAGATATACCTTTTTTTAATTTGAATTGTCTATGAATAATATACCTTTATTAGATACGCCGATAGAATATTTGTCTGGAGTCGGCACCTATCGGGCGGATTTACTGAAACTCGAATTGAAAATTTTTACTTTTCGAGATATGATTCAATGTTTTCCGTTTCGGTACGTGGATAAAACGCAATTTCATCGCATCGCGGATTTGAACGAGGATGCCGAAGAAATCGCGGTGCAATTGCGCGGCGTGTTGCGGCGATTGGAAGTCGTGGGCGAAGCGCGAAGTCGTCGATTGGTTGGGATTTTGCGAGAAGCGTCGGGGCAATCTATTGAATTGGTTTGGTTTCAAAGCATTATATATTTAGAAAAAACATTAGTGATTGGCGCAGAATATGTCGCCTACGGGAAATTAAATTGGTTTAACCATAAACCGTCGTTGCCGCACCCCGAAATGGAAATCGTTTCGGTCGAAAATACGACCCTTGCCAATTCGTTTGAACCCGTTTATCCTTCCACCGAAAAGCTCAATGCTAAAAATTTGGATTCGCGGGCGCGCCGAAAAATGGTGAAAATCATTTTTGATAAATTGCAACCCGAAGTATTAGGCGAGTGTTTGCCCGATTATTTGATGTCGGCGTATCGCCTCATGCCGCAATATGAGGCATATTATAATATCCATTTTCCAAAATCGCAAACCGATTTAGAAGCAGCCCGCCGCCGATTAAAATTTCAAGAATTGTTCTTTTTGCAACTTAAAATTTTGAAAAATAAGGCAAATCAACGGAGTTCGGTGCAAGGTTATTTTTTTGAACGCATTGGTGAAAAATTTAATACTTTTTATCATAAACACCTTGGTTTTGAACTTACGGGCGCGCAAAAAAGGGTTTTGCGCGAGATTCGACACGATGTGGGCAGCAGTCGGCAGATGAATCGGTTGTTACAAGGCGATGTGGGTTGTGGCAAAACGGTCGTCGCGTTATTGGCGATGTTGATTGGGATTGACAACGGTTATCAAGCCTGTTTGATGGCTCCGACGGAGATTTTGGCGCAACAACATCATGAAGGTATTGCGAAATTATGTGAACCGTTGGGCTTGACAGTGGCATTTTTATCGGGCAGCGTCAAGGGCAAAAAACGAGAACAATTGCTTAGACAATTGAAAAACAATTACATCAATATATTGATTGGAACGCATGCGATTTTTGAAGATTGGGTTGAATTTGATAAATTGGGGATTGCGATTATTGATGAGCAACATCGTTTTGGCGTTGAACAGCGCGCTCGATTGTGGCAAAAAGCGAATCCGTTGCCGCCGCATATTTTGGTGATGAGCGCGACTCCGATTCCGCGCACGTTGGCAATGACTTTATATGGCGATTTGGATGTATCTGTGATTGACGAATTGCCTGCGGGTCGGAAGCCGATTAAGACGGTTCATTGTTATGAAAATCATCGGTTGCGGATTATTGGTTTTATGAAGGATGAAATTGCGAAAGGACGGCAAATATATGTGGTTTATCCGTTAATTGAGGAGAGTGAAAAGTTGGATTTGCAGAATTTAATGTCGGGTTATGAGGCATTGACGAACGATTTCCCGAAACCTGAATATCAAATTTCGGTAGTGCATGGGAAAATGCGCGGGGAAGCAAAAGATTTTGAAATGCAGCGTTTTCTCAACAAGGAAACGCAAATTATGATTGCGACGACCGTGATTGAGGTGGGCGTGAACGTCCCAAATGCTTCTGTGATGGTGATTGAGAATACGGAACGCTTTGGTTTATCGCAATTGCATCAGTTGCGCGGGCGGGTGGGGCGCGGCGCGGAGCAGTCCTATTGTATTTTGATGAGCGCGTATAAGTTGAGTGAGGAGGGGCGCGAGCGAATTCGGGTGATGTGCGGGACGACCGACGGTTTCGAGATTGCGGAAGCAGATATGCGTTTGCGGGGCCCTGGGGACATTGAAGGGACGCAACAAAGTGGGGTTTTGAACTTAAAAATAGCGGATTTGGCAAAAGACCAACGCATTTTGCAAGCGGCGCGGGATATTGCACAAACGATTTTAGAAAAAGATACAAATTTAATGTTGCCAGAAAACGCTCGCTTGAAACATTATTTGGAAATTTTGGAACATACGGCGAAAGTTTGGAGTCGCATTTCGTAAGAGGATTTCTTCACTTGACTTTGGAAACCGTGTATCTGTCGAGGAAGCAAGGTAAAAGTTACGTCAAAATAACATAGATTTTTTTCAGCAGGGTGTTAAAACGACCTAAAGTTTTTAAAAAAGCTCATTAGAAATAGCTACCTTTGCCATACTTTATTTAGAATCAATTCTTAAAAATTATGAATTATGAAGGAAGAAGAATACGCCCAAAGTGCAAGTGTAGCGGCAGAAAATAATGTAGAGGCAGAAAATAATGATGATATAGCTGCGTCTGTGCCGTTCCAACCCAAAGATGTCAAAATAACTACAAAATATTTGAATATAGGAGATTTGGTTGAAATGCTGGAACATGATGAAATAAAATTAAATGCCGAATTTCAAAGATTACCCAATCTGTGGAATATTGATAAAAAGAGCAAATTTATAGAATCTTTATTGTTGGGATTGCCTATCCCTGCCTTTTTTTTTGATGGGGCAAATGATAATTCATGGTCGGTAATTGACGGATTGCAGCGCATCAGTACGCTGGAACATTTTATTGTGAAGAAAGAACAAGGATTTAAATTGAATAATTTAGAATTTTTACATCAATTTAATGACAAAAAATTTAGCGAATTGCCCCGAGAATATCAACGTAGAATTAAAACTTTCCCTATAACAGGGTATATTTTAGACAAAGGTGCGCCCGAACAAGTGAAATACAATATTTTTAAGCGCATCAATCAAGGAGGCTTAGTGCTCACCCCTCAAGAGATTCGACACGCGCTGCATCAAGGGATTCCTGCTACGTTTGTAGAAAATTTGGTTCGCAGCAATAAAAACCAAACGGGTCAAGCATTTGTACGCACTACCTGTGGCGTTATCAAAACAGAACGGATGGAAGATAGGGATTTCGCCACTCGTTTTATCAGTTTTTATTTGTTGCCTTATACCACCTACGAGCCTGATTTAGATAGTTTTATGAACAAAGGGATGGCTGCAATCCGAACTGCCTCGAAACAAAAGTTGGAGCAGATGGAAAAAGATTTTCTCGCTGCTATGGATACGGCTTGGGACATCTTTGATAAAGATGCTTTTCGCAAACGTTTTGACCCGAGTGCAAATCGAAAATCTATCAATAAAGCTTTGTTTGAAGTATTAAGTGTGAAATTGGCACAACTGACCCCCGATAAAAGAAAACAATTAATAGTATTAAAAGAGATTTTCAAACAAAAATTTATAGAATTGTGTAAGGACCCCATTTTTTTAAGATCTATTTCCGATGGCACTGCCAAAAAAGATAGTGTTTATTATCGTTTTACAAAAGTCGAAAAAATTATTCAAGAAACCTTAAATTATTGATAATGATTACTAATATATATTTAAAAAATTTCAAATCTCATAAATCAACTCAAATTAAGTTGGGCGGTTTGACTTTTTTATGTGGTCAAAATGGGGTGGGTAAATCTTCGCTGGTACAAAGTTTATTATTACTTCGGCAAACGCATTTAAAACGAATTTTAGAAGAAGGTTTGGATTTGAATAAACCGCTTTGTGAAATTGGTACGGCTAAAGATTTACTTCATCAATACGCAGCAGAAAATCATGTTGAAATTCGGTTAGATTTTGATAATCAATCTTATAAACATTGGAAATTTATTTTTGATAAACCCAATGCCACTTTTTTAGAGATAGAAAGCAAGGCAGAAGGGAGCGCAAATTTAGAAAAACAAGGGCTTTTTAATAAAAAATTTCAATATTTAAGCGCGGGACGGTTAGCACCCCAAGAGTCTTATCCTAAAAATGATTATGAAGTGGAACGAAATCGTCAAATCTCTTTAGAAAAAGGACAAGGGGAATTAGTGGCTCATTTTTTATCTCATTATTCAAAATATCCAGTACCTGCTCCAATGTGCCACAAGAACGAAGACAATCAATTGCTGCATCAAACGACGGCTTGGGAACAAGAAATTTGTAAAAATGTCAAAGTCAATGTCGAAAGCAAGGGTCGGGATTATGAATTAAATTATGATTTTGAAGCAGGAAGCAATTGGATTAAAGGGCTCCGCCCAGAAAATGTGGGCTTTGGAGTAACGTACACCTTGCCTATTTTGGCAGCAATTTTATCGGGTGAACCCGGCAGCTTAATTATTATAGAGAATCCCGAAGCGCATTTACACCCCTCTGGACAATCCAAATTGGCAGAATTAATGAGTCTGGCAACGCAAGCAGGCATACAAATATTGGTAGAAACGCATAGTGACCATATTATTAATGGTGCATTAGTGGCTTTAAAGCAGGGTAAAATAGAGTTGCCTCAACTTAAAATTCATTATTTCGATAGAGATGAAACAGAACATGCCGTTTCCTCTGTCGAAGTGGAAGTGGTAAAAGGAGGGCGTATTCGGAATGCACCTGCTGGTTTTTTTGACCAATTTGCTAAAGATATGCGTGCTTTAATTTCTAAATAATTGATTATGAATACTTTAAACATATATATACATTTTCCTGTAAACGATAAATCTTTTGGCGAACCAACCGAATGGGAAGCGATTTGGGCAGAAATCAGTATTTTAATTCAAAGAATTGCTTGCGAGAAGGAAACGCAATTATATTATCACGAGCAAAATAAAGCAGCATCTATTGAAATTTTGAAAGTTATGGAAGCATTGGAAGGACAATTTGGTACGATAGATTGTGAGACTTTGCTGAACATGTTGCTGGAAGCGGCAAAAGCAGAACCTTGTGAAGCTATTTTTGAAGATTTTCACGGCGTTTGGGATTTGGATAGTCAGCAAATGAAATACTTGGAAGCCAATACGGTTTTAAATGCTATGGCGCAACACGCGCTGAACAAAAAATCTATAGAAAGTGAACAATTTTTATTCCTTAATTTGAGGCGCGATTTTGAATGGCATCGAGCAAACATGATTAGTATTTTTCAAGACCATCGTAATCAAGCCATACCCACATTAGTTCATTTATCCTATTGTATTGATTTTCAATCCCTTGAAGATTGGATAGCGAAGAATCGGTTTCCTCGAAATTACAATTTGGACGATTTCAGACACATTGAAACGCATCCTAATTATCGAAAAGATAAATCGCCATTATTAGGAGGAATAGCAGGACAACCTCGTGCGGCTGAATTGCTCCAAACCGCCATTGGAGTTAAAAACATTAAAGATTTAATGAATATAGATATGAAGCACCAATGCTATATTTGGTTTGAATATGAAAATGACAATCCTCAAAATAGGTATCATGGGTATCATTTGGTAAAACCTCAATCACACCAACGGGATACTGCTGCGGAAAAAAAGATTCCAGAAACGGTTAAGGATGTGTTAAAATATCGGTTGGAATCTAAATCCCAACCGATTGAGTTGGGTTTCAAATGGTGAAATCGCTTTAGATTTGGCAAAAGACCAACGCATTTTGCAAGCAGCATAAAAATATTACTTATTTTACGCATTAAAAACTTGAAGATGATAAAAAAATGGAAAGCAGACATCCGAAAACACTTGCAAAATGGCAAATTAGAAATTGCTGCGAAGGCATTATCGCCTTTTATTGAAAAAGAAAGACCCGATTTGATGGAGGATTGGAAGACAATTTGTGCACAAATTGCCAGTACCAAACGGGATGCGATGTTAGGTCAATTGAATTTTGAACAAAAAAATATCGTTATGGTGAAACAAATGAGTACCCTCCTTGATTTTTTAAAATTATTGAAAGAGGATGAAAGCAGCGATGAATCCAACACCGACTCGCTGCCGACCAAGCAAAAATACAGTAAAAAGCGCATCCTAAATTTGTTAAAAAAGGGCAAATTAGATACTGCTATGAAGGAATTATTGCCATTTATTGAAAAAGAACGACCTGACTTGATAGATGACTATACAATAATTGCTGGGCAAATCGCAAATACGAACTGGCAAGTTTTATCAAATCAGCTCTCTTTTGAAGAGCGTAGTATCGCTACATCCAAGCAGATAGGGACGCTCCTTGAGTTTTTAGAATTATTAACAGGGGAAGAAGGCGCAGATACAAACGATGAATCGAACACTCCATCGCCGACGACCAAGCAAGAATACAGTAAAAAGCACATAACAAATTTCTTGGAAAAGAGCAACTTAAAGGCTGCTATGAAGGCGTTATTGTTACTTATTAAAAAAAAAGACCTGATTTGATAAAGGATTATATAATAGTTGCTGGGCAAATCGCACACACTAAACGACAAGCTAATTTCGTGCTTAGTGACGAGCTACGTGTCGCTGAATCCATGTATGTACGTACTATTTTTGCGATAATGGACTCTTTGGATGAAAAGGATACCGAACCAAATGTTCAGCCATAGGTATTATGCGAATGTGGGTGTTGAGATTTTTTAATATCTTGTAAAAATCTTTGACTTTTCGTTTTTAAATTCAAAATAAACCTTATCTTTGAAGCCTTAAAAACATTTTTTAATGTCGATTATGGCGTAACCTTTGATGAAAATCACTTACCTTTGAACCATTAAAAATATATATTTAACCACCATGTGTAAAGCATTCATAATGTTCATGAAAAATATTGCACATCCTACACCTCTACTGCTCAAAAATGGTAAAAACTCTTAAAGAAAACGTCCGAAAATGGATTAAAAAAGGCAGATTAGATAATGCCATTAAAGAATTAATCACTTGGGTTGAAAATAATAACCATGAATTTAAAAACGATTTGACGAACCTTGCTGCTCAAATTGAAACCACGAAATGGGATTCGCACCGAGGTGTGATTTCTCCTGCCGAAAAAGCATTGGCAACGACTCGACATACATTGGCAATTTTAGCGTTTTTAGACGAATTAAACGAGGAGGATGAGGCGGAACCTGCTTCAGAACAGGGTACTGCTACGCCAACAACGGCACCGCCAATAGGCGAAACGCCCCCGAGAACAACTGCATCTGTTCCTTCGGAAACGTCTAAATATAAGTTTAAATTGTTATTTTTGGGTGCAAATCCGCCCGGAACGCGGGAATTGCGCATTCGCGATGAGCATAGCCGTATCATGGAAAAGTTGGCGGAGGACAAACGACAAGATGAATATCAGGTTTTGACAGAATTTTATGCGCGGGCGAGTGATTGGCAGGAAATTTTAATTCGGGATAAGCCGAATATTATTCATTTTTCGGGTCATGGCACGAATCAAGGTTTGGGACATGCTTCCGATGGTTCGGATAGTCGGGTCGTGAATGATGCGGCGCGGAAAAAACAAAAAGAGGACGCTCCAAATTTAAAAGGGATTGTCATGTATGACGAATCCATGAGACGTGCACAACTTGTTAGTACAGTGGCGTTAGAGGATTTGTTTAGTTTGGTCACAGAAGAAGATTTAGGGATTCAAGTAAAAGCCGTTTTATTGAATGCGTGTTTTAGTGAAAATCAAGCGATTGCGATTGGCAAATATGTGGAATATGTAATTGGCACCTCGGATGCAGTGCCTGATGAAGCGGCAATTCAATTTGCGGCAGGTTTTTATTTTGGCATGACGCAGACTTTAGGAATTGAACGAGCGTTTCGGACGGGGAGAAGTCGGGCGTTGATGACGGGTTTGAATGATAAAAATTTGTTTGTTTTGTATAAAAATGGCGTTAAAAAAGAGATTTAAAATATAAATTATTGAAATAAGTAGTTGGACTAAATGAACCGTCAAATTGCGTCAATTTGGAAAATTGACGCAATTTTTAACGCAATTTTTACACTTTCTTCTGTTTTTTCTCCTCCACATACCTATAATGAATCTCGCCCCGAATATACTCATCCGTCGCGATAATCACTGGATTAGGCAATTTTTCATAGAATTTAGAGATTTCAATCTGCTCTTTATTCTCATGCACCTCCTCAATCGTTTCGGCGTTGACCGTAAACTCCTGCAATTTGCTATTGAGTTCCTGCTTGATGTCCATCGACAACTGTTTAGCACGGCGCGTGATGATATTCAAAGATTCATAAATATTCCCCGTGTGGCGCACCAATTCCTTGATATCGCGCGCAGTAACATTGGGGTCAAGATTTTGAACTCGGGTTTTGATGTCTGACATTGGACAATTCTTCGATTTTTTGATTGGATGCTTTCAGATACAATTCAGCTTCGCGTTGAAACTTACTTCTCGGAAATTTGTTTTTAAAATCTTCATATTTAGAAACGACATTCCTAAATCGTTCCAATTGTTTGTCATAAATGCTATTTGTTGCTAATTCGTAATTGCCGCGCAGGATTAAATAGCGAATTTCTTCTGCATCAGCCGTTTCGGGATAATCTTTCAACAAATTTTCAAACGATTGCGTCGCGGCTTGGAATTGACGAATATCGTAATACAATTTGCCTTCTTCAAACGCTTTGCGTTCCAATTTCTTGCGCAAATCATTGATAAGCGCGTTACATTGCTTGACGCGTTCGCTGCGCGGATACGTATTGGCAAAATTCTGAAAACCATCAATTGCCTTCAACGTATTTTCTTGGTCTAACCGATGCGTCGGCGACAATTTATAACTGCAATACGCCGCCATAAAATCCACTTCTTCTTTAAAAGGAGAGGCAGAAAACGAAGTACCAAAATTTTTAAAGTAATACTGCGCAGAAGTATAACTTTTTTGGTGATAATGGCTGTATGAATACCGATACGACATTTTTTCCAACTCAGGACGACCGCGATAACTCGGCATAATGAGTTCATAAAGGACTTGTGCTTTCATAAAATCCTTTTTTTCGTAATATTCATCGGCTTTTTTGAGCAAAAGCGCGGCATCTCCACTTGTGCGGATTTTCTCAAACTCCGATTTACAACCTTGCGAAAGCGGAGTGGTCAATAATAATGTCGCTGCGACAAAGGCAGAAGACCATTTGGAAAAAAAATTTTTTTTCATTGCGGCTGCAAAAGTAAGGCTATTTTAAGAATTTCTGGCAAAGAAAAACGTTTTTTTGTAAAAAGCATTGTTTTTGGAATAAAAACGTTTGAAAATCGGATTTTGCCACGAATTACACAAATTTTCACTAATAATTCGTGTTACCAAAGGGGCATCTCTACGAGATTTTAGTTTATGGACAGGGTTGCAAACCTTCCAAACGGTTGATAATCATTTATATCCCTTTCCACCATCACAAGGATTGAAAAAAAATCAAGCACTTTTCGAATGGATTTCAAACTTCAAAAGCAAAAATTCCTAACGGGTAGATGGATAAAAATTCGTGTCATTCAGCGTTTTGCCAATCAAAAAGTTATTAAAAAAGCGTATATTTGCAAGAAAAAATTTAAAGTTTAAAAGCACACGTAAAATGATTGGTAAAACCATTCTGAATTATACTATGCTCCAATCTTTGGATAGAAGCGGTATCAGTTCTATTTTTTTAGCGGAACACGCGCTATTGAAACACAAGGTCGTCCTCAAACTATTGTTAGATCCCTTTTTGTCGAAGGACGGCGTGAAGCAACGTTTTATTCAAGAAGCTCAAACTTTGACGGCTTTGACCCATCCAAATCTGGTTCGATGGGTCAATTTGGAAAAAGACCCCGTTCATGGCTATGTGATTGTGATGGATTACATGGAAGGACAAACGCTTCGTGCCTTTCAACATGGGTTTGTAAATCAAAAGATACCCTTAGAAACGTTACTCCCTCTATTTTTGGATTTATTAGATGGGATGGGGCATGCACACGATAAAAAAATTATCCATGGTGACCTTACGCCCAATAATATTCTGATTTCACCCGAAGGAAAGCCGATTATCTCGAATTTTGGAATTGCCAAATGGACGAGTAATCCTTCGACGGCGAGCAATCCAGTCCTCGGAAACCTCGTTTATAAGAGTCCCGAACAGATTCAGACTCCGAAAAATATTGATCATCGTTCTGATATTTACACTTTGGGCGTGATTTTATCCGAAATGTGGACTGGAAAATTGCCGTATCAAAATACGGCTGCTCCTGCTGCAATTCTGGATGCAAGATTGAATGAGATTCTCGCCAAAGCAACTGACAAAAAAATAGCAGCCCGTTATAAGGATTGTGCGGCGTTTAAAACAGCGTTAATGCGTTTGAAAACCGAAACTAAAGGTTCGGGGCAAAAGATGGTGCTTCAAACAAAAGAGGTGCATACAAGCGATAAAAAAAATTCTTATTTGGAATTATATGAAAAGGGTGAAATATTATTTCGGGCAAATGATTTTGAAGGCGCGAAAAAGGCTTGGACGCAAGCGCAAAATACAGCGAATTGCCCACCCTATTCTGATTTGAAACAGAAAATAAAGCATATAGAAGTGGAAAAACAAAAACGTTTAGAAGCCGAAAAACAAGCACAGGCACAAGCAGAAGCGGAATATGCCTCGAATGAATCCTATCGTTTAGCGTTAGCGGTGATTCGAATGGCTAAAAGCGATAAAAAAACCGAGTTGAATTTAAGTAGATGGCAGCTACCCGTATTACCAAGTGCTATCACAGGTTTAACTCAATTGACGACATTATGTTTGGGCAATAATCAACTCGTGGATATTTCCATTCTGAAAGGTTTAACTCGATTGACGACATTAGATTTGAGCAGTAATCCTATTACCGATATTTCGGTTCTGAAAGGTTTAACTCAGTTGACCACATTAGATTTGAGAAATAATCAAATTGTAGATATTTCGGTTCTGAAAGGTTTCACTCAATTGAAGACATTACATTTGGAAAATAATGCCATTGTGGATATTTCCAGTCTGAAAGGCTTAACGCAATTGAAGACTTTATATTTGGGCAATAATCCAATTGTGGATATTTCCGTTCTGAAAAACTTAACTCAATTGACGGAATTAAGTTTGGACAATAATCCAATTGTAAATTTTTCGGTTCTGAAAGGCTTAACGCAATTGAAAACATTCTTTTTGAATCGGACAGAACTTATAAATATTTCCTTTTTGAGCGGTTTCACTCAATTAGAGATATTAGATTTGTCTCATAATCAAATTACAGATATTTCGATTCTGAAAGGTTTTACTCAATTGAAGGAATTAAATTTGGAAAATAATCAGATTGAGCATTTTAATTTGTATTTAACCCAATTTCAAACCCTTTACTATTTTGACGTTTCAAAAAATCCTATTAAAAATATTCCCCAAAACATCTTAGATGGTGGACAAGATGCCATTCGACGCTATCAAGAGGAAAAAAGAGCTCAGGCACGAACAGACGAACCGATTTATGCGTCAGATAAATCCTATCTTGCAGCGTTAGAACGGATTCAAGCGGCTAAAACCCAAAGAAGATTCGTGTTGGATTTAGAGGGCTTGAATTTGGAAATACTCCCCAGTGCGATTCAAGATTTAACGGAATTGACGCATTTAAACTTGAAAAAGAATCAAATTCGGGATATTTCCATGCTGAAAGGTTTCACTCAATTGAAGACATTAGATTTGAGCAATAATCGAATTCAAGATATTTCCATGCTGAACAATTTCACTCAATTGACGACCTTAAATTTGCAGAATAATAAAATTGCAGGTTTTAGTTTGTATTTACAGCTGTTGCCCGAGTTGAATTATTTTAATATTTCAGGAAACCTTGTTGAAAATATTAAAAATATGCCGCGTTTTTAGGGGATGTTTCATTGGGCGCGAAAAGTAGGTTACACTTTGGGATACATTAG
>JBDKKX010000031.1:0-17614 GCA_039795795.1 Bacteroidota bacterium
AAACCTGTTAGGTGTAACTTTTTCATTTTTCACACCTAACAGGTTTT
Organism: Bacteroidota bacterium; assembly: GCA_039795795.1. GTDB lineage: Bacteria > Bacteroidota > Bacteroidia > Chitinophagales > Saprospiraceae > JAAFJT01. The sequence continues at coordinate 48 of JBDKKX010000031.1, forward strand.
AAAAACCTGTTAGGTGTAACTTTTTCATTTTTCACACCTAACAGGTTTTAAAAACCTGTTAGGTGTAATCTTATTTCTCAATCAACAAGGTTTTCGTTGCCGAACGACCATCTGCTCCCTGCACCCGAACCACATATTGACCTGTTTGCCGAATATTGTTCAAATCCAACGAATAAGGCATCTCACTTGCCGTCGTAACGACCCGTTGCACTTCCGCGCCGCGCACATCATACACATAAATCGTCGCTTCTGCTTGATTCCACTCCCGCAAATTAACAGAAACAACTTGTGTTGCTGGGTTCGGAGCCAAATACACATTTGGATTTGCCGTAAAGTTTAATTGAACAGGCTCCGAATGGCGCGTTTGTCCATAATCGTCTGTATAACGCACTCGATAAATATTCACCCCATTTATTGGCGATTCATCCATAAATTGAACGCTTCGTGCCGTACCAATTTTCAAAAAACGACCATTCGGCTCTAAACGCTCAATCGTATAATTGGTATTTTCACCCATTTGGCTCTTTGACCAATTCAATAGCGTCGTTTGTCCAGTGCGCGTTCCGTTCAATGTCACCCTGCTTTCCGTAGGCACAGCAGTCGCATCGGCTGTATCCTCACCACCATCACCACCATCCCCATTATCTCCAGTATCCCCACCATCAGGTGGTGGACAATTTGTGCAACCTGTACTATTTTGCCCCCGAATCACAAGGGTACCTTTATGAGGATAAGCATTCACCGTGATTCTGCCCGAAGAAGCCACCACAGACAATGCCTCCCCGCCTTGATTGGCACTCAAACCGCCCGAAAAAGATACGCCATTCAATTGTATATTAATCGTGACAGGCGTTTTAAACAAATACGGTTGAACAGACGAACCGCCATAAAAATGAACCGTTAACGTATTTGCATTCTTGTCATAAGAAACGGACGGTTGATACGCATCTTTTTGAATCTTATACGTAATCGCTTCACTTGCCGTCGCATTCCAAATATTTCCTGCATCCATTTGTTGTCTTACAAAATCAAGATGCGCCGTATATTCCCACAACGGCACCTGTCCCCAAGATTTATCCTCCACCCCGTGCAACTCGTACATGGAATAGCCGCCCGTTGCAACAGCCGTTTGAACCGCTTGATTCAAGCTATTCAAATTGGAACCGGGAGCATAAACATAATAGTTCAAATGAAAAAAATCATTGAAATACGGATTATTAACACTACCTTGTCCGCCCGACCGCGCCCCAAGATACCCTAACGATTTCAATCTATCCAACACTTCCTGCGTCGATAAATCATAAGGATGGATGAAAAAACGAGGACGTTCCCCCACATTTTGCTCAATCAAACTCGTACTACCATCCAATTCAACCGAAAAATTAGAAGACGAATAAAGGTTATTATAATCGCACCAGCCCGGTTGATAAGAACAACGATGCGAATGCGAATGATTTACCACCTCATGTCCATGACTCCTCATACGGCGCGCATCCGACCAATCATTGCCATCACATTCTCTTGTAATCGCTCCAAAACAAAATTTAATACCGCGACTATAAGCCGCTTCGTCCGCATACCGAGCAATACCAGAGGTCTCATTATTCCCGAAATCATCGTGTACAATCGTGTAAGCTGCCTTTGCATTGTTTTTCCATGTAGCATAAGAAACTGTTGGGTTCTGTGCGTGAACCGTCGTTGCCAGCAAGGGCAAGGCGTTCACAATCGTCTTCAAAGACAATTTGTACGATTTGTTCATCTTGGTTAAGAATGTTTGTTTTTTAAAAAGAAAAAAATTAAAAGGCACAAAAGTTACTCGTGCCTTTTTTTATTTTAGTGGCGTATCAATAAAAATATGCTTTAAATAAGTTTTTATTAAAGTCTCATTCCAAAAAAAAACGTTAAAAAGTATGCTTTAAACCCGTTTCTATAAAGTATGCATCCAAAAACAATAAAAATATGCTTTAAATCCATTAGAGCAAATTAGGCAAATGATTTTCAGTTCCAGTAAAATAGATGCTGCCTTGAATCCGTAGAATATTGCATTCCCAGATTCATTTGTCGGCACAAAGGTCTATCAAAATTGTCAATTTGTCAAGCGACAAACGGATAGTTTTTTTTATAAACTATTGATTTTAATTATTTTACAAATTTAAATATTCCAATTATTATCATAATAAAAATAAAAATCTATCTTTACATAGAAAAAAAAATGGGTGTGGAAATTCTGATTTTTAGGCAATTACAAACCATAATTCAACGGATATGTTTTTTTTATAATAGTTATACGATGGAATACTTTTCCAATTTTAAAACTTTTTTTATCGACAAAATAAAATAAAAAATATAAAAAATACCAAAATTGGTGTAAGCATTCCATTGAAATACGGAGTACCTTTGCATCATAATCCTACTGAAAAATTTTTTTTGTTAACCAAAACCGATTTTGTATCTCATGAACCGTAATTTGATTTTTAAATGCTATTGGAAACTTTTTCCGTGGTTTAGACCGCAACCTATTTTCGCGCCTATACGGTGCAAAACCCGTTTTTAACGTGATTTGCGCTTCCTAAATTTATAATGACGAATTTATAATGATGAATGATGAATGATGAATTTCACATTAAATTGATAATCATTTCATTATAAAAATTCATCATTCATCATTCATCATTCATTCATTAACCGAAGACCATTTACATAATTTTTAACAAACTCATGATGTTTTTGACGCGCCTATGGATGCCCATTTTGGGCAGTATCGTTTTGCCCATCGCTGCTATGGGACAAGCGATTGTCTTTGCACCGACGCTCGCGGCTCGGACAGGCGATGTCTTAACCTTGCCGATTCGGTTTGTTAGCAACGATAGTATCAATGGTTTACAATTTACTTTAAAATGGAATGCTTCGGTTTTGAAATATGTCGATTTAACTTCTTTGGGTTTGGCGGGACAATCTTTGGAGGGTAATTTTGGAAGGACAGACACGACGAATGGTACGATTCGCTTTTTATGGGCGCATCCTCAAGCGCGCAATCTTCCTGTGGTGGATACAGTCACTTTATTTCTATTGAAATTGCGGGTGATTGGGGCAGGTGGGACTTCGAGTGGGATTGCAGTGGTGGATACGCCCACGAAAGCAATTAGTATTTCGGGCGCGAACGGGCTGCAAAAAGCCCTTCAAAAGCGCGATGGAGTCGTTAGTGTTTTAAAAACAGGGGTAACAGAAATAGATGTAGGGCAAAAAAACGTTTTTTTATATCCCATAGCACCCAATCCTGCAACGGATTTTTTCCATATAAAATTTTATTTAAATCAATCAGAAGCAATTACTTACTATTTAATGGACATAATGGGACAAATCGTTCATACTTTTCGAGAACGGTGTCCTGCGGGGACGCATCACCTCACCATTCCAACAACGCATTTACCAACGGGTATGTATCGCTTGGTGCTTGACGCAAAGGATGGATTTCAACAAGGCGCGCTCTGGATAACGCATTGAGAATCAATGGAAAAAGATTTTTGAATATCGGTATTACGAAAGTGATTTTGTAATGCTCTCGGGTGGTTTTTGCCCATAACATAACTATAACAAACCTTTTTTTTTATGAAGTGTTCCCAAAACCCAACAACGATGGTTAAAAGTTTTTTTACTTATGGTGTGCTGCTGTTTTTTAGTTTAGCGGGCAGTTTCGTCAACCGCGTTGAAGCTCAACTGACGTTTACGGTGACGCAAGCCGCGCCGCAGACGGTCAATGTCGGCGATACGTTGAATCTTGACGTAGTCGTGAATCGTTTCGATAGTGTGGTCAGTTTTCAATACACCATGGAATGGGATTCGACCCTTTTGCAATATGCGAGTATTACGAATGTGGCGGTGCCTGATGCAAATAATTTTTCGACGAACTTGAATCCCGGTAAACCCAGTCAACTTTTAGTGGCTTGGTTTACTGGGAATGGTACGTTTCAGTCGGCACCGAATGGTACTGCCATTTACCGCCTTCGGTTGAAAGTGAAAGCAGCAGGTACATATTGGGCGCGCATTATGACGGATAAAACGGCTCCAACAGCGTTGGAGGCTTATAAATATCCTTCGGTGGACGTTTCCTCCAAAACGACGATTACCAATTTTGGCAATCCGCCGAATAATACGACGACCTCTTTAACCACAATTGCGACTCCTGTGGGCAATTCGACGGTGAATACGGGCGATGTGGTGTTTGTGGATGTGACGACGCGCAATTTTGTCAATGTCATCACGGCGCAATGGGCGATGCAATGGAATACGACCGTTTTGCGATTTGACTCTTTGACCAATTTAAATAAGGCATTACCGATTGATAACAATGCTTTTGGCACATCTCAATCGTCATCAGGCTATTTATATTTTTCTTGGCTCAGTACCCAAAATTCAAGTACGTTGCCCGATAATGCAGTTTTATTCCGACTTTGTTTTCGGGCGGTGGGCGCGAGTGGGACGAGTTCCAATATTGCTTTTGTGAGTGCGAATGGGACGACGATTGATATTGTGAAAGCGACGAATAATGGAAATCTAACGGTTGCCTTAACGAATCAAGATGCGGTGATTAATGTTCAAGGCAATAGCGGCAATCCGACGGATTTGAAGTTTTATCCCGAACGAACGGTGGTTAGCGCGCCGAATACGGCGGTTTGTATCCCGATTAAAGTGGATAATTTCACGGCATTAGCGGGGATGCAAGGTTCGATTCGGTTCGATTCTACGAAATTGACTTTTGTGCGGATTCAAAACCCGCATCCTACTTTGGTGGCGGATGGGTTTAATAGTGCGACGGATGTGGTTGCAACACCCCTGAAGGAGTCTGTGACGGCGGCGGTGGGGACAGTGCGTTTTCTTTGGGTGACGAGAGCAGGGGCAGGCAGCACTTTGCCGTTTGCTTCGACACTGTTTGAAATTTGTGTGAATCCAACGAATTTAGTGGCGAATGATTCTGCTTTTGTAAATATGGTGAATGACCCCTCGAAAATTGTGGCAGGGGATGAGAATGGGATTAGTGTTGTTGCGAAATCGGCGAATAGTTTTGTGGTGATGCCTGTGTTGAATACGCCTGCGATTACGGTGACGGGTGCGTTAACGCCTGTCAAATGTACGAGTGGGGCGGATGGCGCGATTGCTTTGACGGTGGGTGGTGGCAATGGCACTTTCACTTATGCTTGGACGGGCGCGAATAATTTTACCAGCACGACGAAAGATATTACAGGTTTAAAAGCGGGTCGTTATATCGTGGTCACATCCAGTGGCAACACGACTAAAAATGATACGTTTAATATTATAGAACCTGCGCAATTGGCTGCTACACAAGCAGTTACGAATATCAATTGTGCGGGAATGGCAACAGGTTCTATCACGATGACGGTGACAGGCGGTACAACGCCTTATGCTTACGCTTGGAGTAATACGGCGACGACGCGGGATATTACGAATGTGGCAGCAGGTCCCTATTCGGTGACGGTGACGGATGCGAATGCTTGCCGATTGACTCCTGCGACGGCTTTGGTGACGGAACCGAGTTTATTGACGGTGGATGTGGCGGGTTCTACGCAAATTACTTGTAATGGGGCGAATAATGGAGAGATTCGGTTGACTGTTGCAGGCGGTACTGCGCCTTACACGATGCGGTGGGCGGGACCGAATGGTTTTTCGGATACGAAACAAAATTTAGTGGGTTTAGCGGCGGGCAGTTACACGGTGACGGTGACGGATAATCGCCAATGTGCGAAAACGTCTCAGCCGATTGTGGTGGTCGAACCTGCGGTTTTGGCATTGGGTACGCCTTCGACGACGGCTTCTACTTGTGGTCAATCGAATGGGGCAGCGTCGGTCGCGCCGACGGGCGGTACGAGTCCTTACACATATACATGGACGGGACCGAATGGTTTTACGGCAACGACGGCAAGTTTAACGGGTTTGATTGCGGGGAATTACGCGGTCACTGTGAAAGATGTGAATAATTGTACTATCAGCAATAGTAATCCCATAACAGTTTCGGATAATGTTTCCAATATAGTCATAGGTGTTCCAAGTGTCACGCCTGCTTCTTGTGGTCAATCGAATGGGGCAATAAGCCTTTCGGTGACGGGCGGTGTGGCACCTGTTACTTTTAGTTGGACGGGACCGAATAATTTTACTTCGACGTTATTAAATATAACCAATTTAGTAACTGGAAATTACATTTTGTTACTGAAAGACGCAAATGGTTGTTCAAAGACGCAAAATGTTACGGTAAATACACAAAATGCTACTTTAAATATCACGCCGACGATTGTTTCTACCCGTTGCGGTTTGCCGAACGGGTCGGTTTCGACTTCGGTGACAGGCGCGACGGGTACCGTGCGTTACAATTGGACGGGTCCTAACAATTTTGTCAGCACGGATGCGAATTTAATGGGTTTGGTTACTGGCGCGTATCAATTGACGGTAACGGATGGTTCGGGTTGTACGGCATCTGCTTCGGCGACGGTCAATGCGAGTACAGCGATTAGCGTTCCTACGCCAACTTCGACTTCGGCGACTTGCGGTCAAAGCAATGGTACGATTTCGATTGGAACGATTACGGGTAGTTCGGGCGGACCGTACGCATTCGTTTGGTCGAACGGCGCAACGACGCAAAATTTAACAGGATTAACAGCAGGTGTTTATACAGTGACGGTGAAAGATGAAGTTTGTGAAAAAACGGCTACCGCAACTGTCAATGCCGTGAATTCCAATTTAGTGATTGGCACGCCGAATGTCGTGTTTACACAATGCGGTTTGCGGAATGGTTCGGTTACGGTAACGGTTAGTGGTGGTACGCCGCCTTTGACCTATGCTTGGGCGGGCGCGAATAATTTCACGGGCAATACGATGAATATCAGCAATATCGGTGCTGGAACCTATAACCTTTCGGTAACGGACGGCACGAATTGTACGGCAACGTTGAATTCTGTCATCGTTTTGGACAATCCATCGACGTTGACGGTGGGTACGCCTGCGATAACGACGGCGGATTGTGGTCAAAATAATGGAACCATTACATTAACGGTTTCTGGCGGGGCGGCACCTTACACTTATCAATGGACGGGTCCCAACAATTTTACGGCAACGACTAAAAATGTTACGAATTTAGCGACAGGAGCTTACTTGGTGACGATTACGGATAATGTGGGTTGTACGGCAACCGCTTCGGCGAATGTGGTGACGGGGAATTCTGGGGTTACGATGCCGAATCCGACGATTACGCAAGTGCGTTGTAATGGTGGTACGGACGGTACGATTACCATCAATCCCACAGGGGGCATCGCGCCTTACACGTACGCATGGGCGGGTCCGAACAATTTTAGCGCGACGACGAAAGACCTAACAGGTTTAAAATCAGGGAGTTATACAGTGACTATCAACGATTCACGCGGTTGTACTTTCGTTTCGACCGCGATGACCGTTACACAACCGGAATCGAATTTGACAGGCAGAACCACCGTGAATAACGTGTTATGTCGCGGCGAACGAACAGGCGGTGTCTTTTTAGAAGTTTTTGGCGGAACGCCTCCTTATACGTATCTTTGGTCGGGCGGCGACCGCAATATCAATATTCAAAATGCGGGTGCAGCGACTTATACGGTGACGATTACGGATTTCAATGGTTGCACGTTTACGCCGCCGAGTATGACAGTGACAGAACCCGCAGAAGTATTGACGTTTGGTACGCCAAACGTGACGAATATTACGTGTTACGGGGCGAACAATGGCGCGATTAGCACCAATGTTTTTGGTGGCGTGTTGCCTTATCAATTTGCATGGACGGGACCGAACGGTTTTACTTCCTCGAATTTGACGATAGACCGCTTATTGCCCGGTACGTATAATTTGCGGGTTCAAGACGCAAACGGTTGTATCAAAACTTCAACGTTCAATATTACACAACCTGCGGCAGGCGTGAATATTACAGGCGTTTCCACCGATGCGAATGGCGCGAGAAATGGTACGATTACGACCACTCCCACAGGTGGTACAACACCATATAGTTTTGGATGGAGTAATGGTTCTTCGGCTCAAAATTTAACGGGACTTGCGCCCGGAACCTATGTGGTGACGTTGACGGATGCCAATCATTGTACAGCGACGAACACTTTTATCATCAATGGCAATAGTGATTCCTTGATAATCAATGTTTTACGCACGTTGCACGCGGGTTGTCCCGGACAATCTTTAGGCGTGATTGAGGCGAATGTACAACGCGGAACGGCTCCTTTCACCTACGAATGGCGGAATATTGTCACGAATCAAGTGGTGGGCAGTAGCGCAAATATTGCGAATTTAGGCGCGGGACAATACCAATTAAAAGTGACAGATAGTCAATTGATTGTTGGGTTATCGCAAATCGTGACGTTGAGGACGGCGGCACAAAATATTCGGATAGACAGTTTGATTACACCCGAAACTTGTTTGGGCAAAGACGGCAGTATTGATTTAACGGTGGCACCTGCGACGACGAATTATAATTATCGTTGGAGCGACATTGCGGATAATATTCAAGACCGTTTTGGGATTCGGGCAGGCACGTACAGCGTGACGATAACGGGGGAATATGGTTGTGAAGCGATTTTACCTGCGATTCGAGTGCCTTACAATGCTTGTGCATTGACAGCGACGATTCGTTCGACGACGAATATTGATTGTTACGGTGGGAAAAATGGTAAAATTGCATTCAGTGTGGAAGGCGGCGACCCAATTTACCGCATTGCATGGAATGGCGGCAGAGATAGTATTAATCCCCCTTCGCGGAACGGTTTTTACGAGATGAGTAATTTGGCAGCAGGCACGTATCGGATTACGATAACGGATGTTCATGGTCAAACCATTCAAAAAGTGCAAGATGTGACACAACCTGATTCCGTACGGATTTTATATTCGGTTCAACCCGATAATGGCAGTCGGAATGGTTCGATTGCGTTGACGGTGAATGGCGGAACGCCTGCTTACGCTTATCAGTGGAATAATGGCGAACGTTCCAGAGATTTATTCAATTTGGAAGGTTGTAAAAGTTATAGTGTAACGGTATCGGATTCCAAAGGCTGTATTGGTTATTCCCAAAACATATATGTATCTTGTTCTAATCCAGATACTTTGCGGATTTCGCGGGTTCGTATTACGCCTGTGAATTGCCAAGGCGACCGAACGGGCAGTGTGAATATCGAAGTAGCAGGCGGCGTTGCGCCTTACCAATACTTGTGGAAAGATTTGCAAGGCAATCCGATTAGTACCTCACCAGCCTTATCCGGCGTTACTTCGGGCGTTTATACCTTGAATTTGAGTGATTCTCGTCGTCCAAGCCAAGCGTATTTAGTTCAAATCTTCAATGTTTCGACGATTTCTAACTTAACGGTTGGGATTTCAACGTTGCCATCAAGTGGTTTGACGGATGGTTCTGCGGCAGCCACTGCGACAGGCGGTTTACCCAAACAAGGTGCATACACCTATGTATGGAGTGCGGGTTCGGCGACTTCGGACGGAAAAGGCGCGACGGGTTTCAAACCGGGAGATTATACCGTCAGTGTATCGGATTCTTTGTGTACCGTAGTGAAAGGCTTTTCGATTGGAACGGATACAGGTGCGACAGGTAGTCAAGTACGGATTCGGGTTATCTCGAATTACAATGGGTATCATTTGCGTTGTTTCCACAGTTGCGACGGGATTGCGACGGTATTGGAAGTGCCGGGTGGAACGCCGCCTTTCCGATACGAGTGGGAGACGGGTGAAAACAAAGTAACGGCTCAACAATTGTGTGCAGGGGCGAATAAAGTAACGGTAACGGACGTAACTGGACACAAATTCTACGGCTTAACGCCAGACTTAACCCAACCGAATGAATTGGATGTCAATGTATTAGTGACGCAACCGACAGGTGCAGGCATTGCAGATGGTTCTGCGCGCGCAGTTGCGATGGGCGGCATTGGGACGTATGATTATTTGTGGTCGGACAAAGGCGCGACCCGTTTATCGGATGTAGATAAATTGTTAGCAGGCAAATACAGTGTTTTGGTAACGGATAGAAACGGTTGTTCGGTGACAAAATCCGATATTGTATTAAAAAGCGATACGACGACTTACTGTTTAGAAACGTCGCCGATTATGTCGGTGAATGTGGATAAAGATGGTAAAAATGATTATTTCCGCATTCGGCGGTGCGATTACAAGACGCTTGGCGTACAAATCTTCAATCGGTGGGGACAATTGGTCTTTGACACGGACGATTACAACGACGAGTGGGACGGTAAAGATAGAAATGGCAAATTGGTTTCCGAAGGCGGTTATTACTACATCATCCGTGCGGGCAAAGGCGGCGGACGGGTGGAAACGCGACGGGGGATGATAACTGTTTTGCGCGATAACTAAAGAATTAGGATTAAATGGGATTTTTTTGGGATTAAATGGGATTGATTTTTTTGGATGGATTGGATTCGCACGAGTTCGCGTTAAAAATTGCGTCAATTTTTCAACTTGACGCAATTTATGAGCGCAATTTATGATAGTTTATTTCTACTTAAATCCAAAAAATCCAAAAAAATCAATCCCATTTAATCCCAAAAAAATCCCATTTAATCCTAATTCCAACTTCCAACCATTCACTAAACAAACATCAAGTCTTAAAATAAAATGAAAAAAATCATACGAATCTTCAGTATATGTGCTGCACTCAGCACCCAAGTCACAACGATTCACGCTCAAGATGAAGGCGTATTTAGCCATTACATCCTCAATCCCGTGTTAATCAATCCTGCGTTTACGGGCATGGATAACAAACATTATTTATTTGCGCACTACCGCCAACAATGGTCGGGCGTAGAAGGCGCGCCAACGACTTATGCGTTGAGTTATAATGGGCAAATCAATGAAAATATCGGCATTGGCGCGTATGGGTTTTCTGAAAAAGTAGCGGCATTGGAGCGTCAACGAGGACAAATTTCTTATGCTTACCATTTCAACGAACGGCATTGGAAAGCGGGCATTGGTTTTTCGACCGAATTCCACCGCATTAAATTAGACCCATCCGTGATGGACGGCAGTAAAAATAGCTTTTACGAATTAGGGGATGTCTTGGCAGAAGATGCTGTACATGGTTTTTCGTTCTTCGACGCAACCTTTGGTGCAAATTTTTTATTAGACGATAAATTTTTTGTGGGCATCTCTACACCAAATTTGATTCGGGCGCGTTTAGGAACATTTGGACGGGAGACCGACCGACGTACGACGACTTTCCGACAAGTTTTGATATACACGGGTTACAAATTTAAAACCAATGGCATTAGCATCGAACCGTCTTTGCAAACGCGCCGCGTTTTAGAAGCCCCTTTTGAAGTCGATTTCAATTGTAAAGCAGGTTTTTTGGAAGATAGATTGATTATTGCAGGCACGTATCGTCCGGGACCGTCGGGCATGTTGAGCATGATGGTCGGAACGCGCCAACCGACGTTTCAATTGTACTATTCGTATAACAATTCGTTGACCGATTTCAGCAGTCGTTCGAGTTACGCGACGACCCATGAAATCACGCTCGGCTTTGAATTCAACGCGCCCGAATCCGCCGCACAAAAGAAAAAAAGAGAAAAAGAAGAAGCCCGCAAGCTCAAAAAAGGCAAATAATCGATGGGAAACATCGGTTTTGGAACAAAAAAAGGATTTACGCATAAAGTTCGGGAAACTTTTCAAGTTTCCCGAACTACTTAAAGAATTGGTTTTTGGGATGGCCCTTCACCGAATTTTCGGCGGGGGGCTTCTCAATCTTAAAGAGGCATGTCGTTTTTGGAAACGGCATGCCTCTTTTGGTTCATGAATGACCTCTTTAAACGATTAAGAAGGTTGCGTCGAAACAGCATGAATAACGGCTTCTACGCGTTGAATCAATTCTTCTGGCGATGGAAAAAAGGAACTTAATGTTTTAGGTAAAGCCTTTGTCAGACTATAAGTCGCTACACCAATCGGTTTATTGACATCGCGTAAAGCAAATTCAACGGTTGTGTGGTCTTTGGATTTGCAAATGATCATGCCAATACTGGCATTTTCATGTGCTTTTTTAACCTGCTGATCCAATAAAGATAAGTAAAAACTCATTTTTCCGATGTGTTCGGGTTCAAATTCCCCAATTTTGAGGTCGATAGCAACCAGCGATTGCAAACCCCGATGATAGAGTAACAAATCTATTTTGTAATCTTTGCCATTCAAATCCATCGCAAACTGATTGGCAATAAAACAAAAATCGCCACCCATTTCAATCAAAAATTGGCGAATATTGTTTAAAATCGCTTGTTCGAGTTGAAATTCTGAATATTTACCGCCTAATTCCAAAAAATCAAAAGCATAATCATCTTTTACGGCTAAAATTGCTTGGTTATGTAATTGGGGCGGCAGTTGTTGTTCAAAATTTTGTTGATTGATAATCGTTTTTTGATAACTCTGATTTTCAATTTGATGAATCAACACATTTTTTGTCCAACCATAATTTTTAGTTTGATGAATGTAAAAAAGCCGTTCATTTGGGTCTTTACATTTTTCAAGAATGAGGTAATGGTGCGTCCAACCAATTTCTCCCACCAACGGTGGGAGAAATTGGTTGGACGGGTATGCGAGATAAAAAGCCCTCATACGCCATAAATTTGTAGTTGAAAAACCGCTAACGCCTGGAAATGCTTTTTGCAAATCTTTGGCAAGTAATTCAACGACGGCATTGCCCCAAGCATTTTGCTCTTGTCGGTCAAGAATCATTTTACCCAAATCCCAATACAATTCAATCAGTTCTTTATTGACTGCCCGAAATGCAGCTAATTGTCCAGACTGAACCCGTTTTGTCACCTCAGCGACAAGTTGTTGATAAGCGGGTGTGGTTTTGAGCGCAGTTTGCTCTTGGTGTATGTTTTTGTTCTGCATGATTTAAAAACGGTTTTAATGAATTTAAAACGCGAAGGTAAGATTTTTTTGGGATGCGGGTTTATTTTGCAAGTCATTTTGATAACTTTGCGCCAAAACATTGTTTATGAATCAGTTAATTTTAGGCGATAATTGGGAAGTTTTAAAACGGTTGGATAGTGAATCCGTCGATTTGATTTATTTAGACCCACCTTTTTTTTCCAATCGCAATTATGAAGTCATCTGGGGCGATGCGGGCGAAATCCGCAGTTTCCAAGATAGGTGGGCGGGCGGCATCAGTCATTATATTGACTGGCTCAAAGAGCGCGTCTCGGAAATGCACCGCATCCTTAAACCGACAGGTAGCCTCTTTTTGCATTGCGATTGGCATGCGAATGCGTATATTCGGTTGGAAATCATGGATAAACTCTTTGGTTATGAACAATTTAGAGGTGAAATTACTTGGCAACGGACAAATGCTCATAATGATGCAAAAAAGAAATTAGCGGTTTTGACCGACACGATTTGGTATTATTCTAAATCGAAAGATGCCATTTACAATCCCATTTACACGGCGTTAGATAAAGATTATGTTGCCAAATTTTATAAGTATGAGGATTCAAAAGGCAAATATAGTTTGGGGGATTTGACGAATACCAAAGTTGGCGGTTATAATTATGTTTACAAAGGCTACGCGCCCAATGAAAATGGTTGGCGTTGTCCCATAGAGACGATGCAAAAATGGGAGCAAGAAGGTTTAATCCATTTCCCGAATCATCCAACACAGCGATTGAGAATAAAGCGATATTTGGATAACTCCAAAGGCATTGCGGTTGGCAACTTATGGGCAGATATTCAAAATGTGCAGGCGGGCAAAGAACGCATCGGTTATCCGACTCAAAAACCCGAAAAACTCTTAGAACGGATTATCGAAATGGCATCGAATGAAGGCGATGTGGTTTTAGACCCGTTTGTGGGCGGCGGGACGACGGTTGCCGTAGCTGACCGACTGAAAAGACAATGGATTGGCATGGACCAATCGGTGCAAGCGGTGAAAGTAACGGAAATGCGCTTGCTGCAACAACGCGATTTGTTTTCGCAACCTTTTGATACGCAACTCAAAACAAAAAGGCGACTCAACATGCATTGAATCGCCTTTGAACTGCCCAAAAAAGATTTATTTAGGCGTTACCGAAGTGGTTGCAGCAGCAGGTTTCGTAATATCATTCACCGTTTGCAACAACGCTTTCATCCATTTTTCCAATTCAAACCCTTGCGGGTCATCATGTTTATTGCGAATCCCGTGATCCACACACGAGTGAAAACCGGGAATCAACCAACTGCCTTTCCGCAAACTTGCCGTGATGTACAACAATGCCAATCGACGATACTGTGCATCCGTAAAACCGGGCGTTGGCGATGCAATATCATTGCCTTTCCAATACCGTTTATCGCGGTGGCGCGGCTGAATCAACTCAATATGTATAAACAATCCTTTTGCTTGCGCATCGCCCAACATCCTCAATTCATATTTCGTCGCCATCACGCCTTGACTAAAATCCGTAACCGTAATCGACTCCCCCAAGCGATTCACAAAAGCATGCGTCACCTTATTATTCCGCCATTGACGGAAATTATTGAATTGCCAAGACGGAGAATTGATTTCGCTCGGCAAATCCTTATTCCCATACGTCGGAAAACTCGTATCGTGAATCACGAAATATTTTGCCTGCGTTCCATCCGCCGTGCTGCTCACAGACATATCCAAGCTACCGCCCAAATCCGCTTCCTGAATATTAACGGTTGCTAAATACGTCCGCATTTGGTCGCGGGTCATCGTCACAGGATTCCCAACCATGCCTTCAAAAGTAGGGTCAAGGGCAATCGTCTCACCCAGCGCGCCCAACGGATGCACTTTGCGCAACAATTTCCGCGCCTCGTCCAACGGCGACCCATTCAAATCGGGCACACTCGCAACGCTGTTTTGAACTTGTTCTGGAGCTATGCATACTTTCATCCCAGCCAACAAAAGACTGGCGGTCAACAATAAACTCTTCATCTTCATACGCAATTTGGCGTTTCAAAGTCCCAAATCCCCTCTTTGTTTTGCAACAAAAAAATATTGATGACTATTTTCCCGCAATTAAAACAATATTTTGTCAAAAATGGTCTTTTAAGAAAGCAAAAAGAGGATTCTTTCTTAGCGATTGAATGGTGCAAAATTAGACTTATTTTGTCTGATTAAGACGAAATTCGTTATAATAAGTAGCCTCTTTTTTGATATTTTTTAAATTTATATATTTTATTTTTAAATATAAAATTATTTGTCTGAGGATGTATTAGGCTGAAAACCAATTGATTATGGAGGAAAAACCGAGTTTATGGAAAGGGGAATCCTTTATTGAGTTCGGAATCATTTTGTTTGTTTGCGCTTGTTCCATCGTGGATTCAAAGATAACACCAAAATTTTAAATTTGTTATAATAATATGTTAATTTTTGCAAATGATAGCTAAATGAAATGGCGTAAGTAGTGGTACGCTGGAATTCGGATTAAATAGGATTTTTTTAGGATTAAATGGGATTGATTTTTAAGATTTTTTAGGATTTTTAGGTTACACTTTTGGATACATTGTGATACGAATTGATGTACGGATTGTACGGATTTCACGGATTGGTGCGGATTTTTTTTGGAATAAATGCTGGGTTTTAGGCAAAAAATCTTAGTACGGGACAAAAAAGGTGTAGAGCGAATGGGAACACGGATGACACGGATTTGACGAATTTACACGGATTTTTTTTGAATTTATATTGGATTTTAAGCGTAAATTCAAAAAAATCCGTGTAAATTCGTAAAATCCGTGTCCTCCGTGTTCCCATTCGTATCGTAATTTTTTTTGTCACGTACTGAGGCAAAAAATAAAAAAAATCCGTACGAATCGGTGAAATCCGTACAATCCGTACATCAATTCGTATCACACTTTCGGCAATTGAATCGTAAAAGTCGTACCCGCGCCGACCACCGATTTCTTCACAAAAATCTGTCCCGCATGATAATCTTCAATAATGCGTTTCGCCAACGAAAGCCCTAATCCCCAACCGCGTTTTTTAGTCGTATAACCGGGTTGAAAAATCGTTTTAAACTTATTCGCAGGAATCCCTTTCCCTGTGTCCGAAATATCAATGGTTACAAAATTGCCCGTTATCGAAACCGTCGCAGAGATTTTACCTGCCCCCGTTTCCATCGCATCCAACGCATTTCGCAACAAATTCTCCACCACCCAATCAAATAAATGATTATTTATTTTAACATTTAAAGGATTGTCTAAATCGATTTTAGGAAAATCAAAAGAGACTTTTCGGGGTGACCGCTTTTGCATATAAGCCCGAATCCTTTCCAACGCTTCCCGAATATCCGTTTGAACCAAATCGGGTGCAGAACCAATTTTAGAAAACCGATCCGCCACTAATTCCAACCGATTCACATCTTTTTCGAGTTCGCCGACAATTTCCTGCGTATTTTCATCGCCCTCATGCGTCGTTTTCAACAAATCAATCCAAGCCAAAATAGCCGTAATCGGCGTACCCAATTGATGCGCCGTTTCCTTCGCCATGCCCACCCAAACTTGATTTTGTTCCGACCGCCGCGCCGTACTAAACGCCACATAGCCAAATAAAATAAAAGAACCAATTAATATGAATTGAAAAATGGGATAAAATTGCAAAAGCGTCAAAATCCTTGAATCCTTATAAAAGATGTATTGCACCACTTGGTCATTGAATTCCAGTTTGATAGGCGGATATCCATTTTTGCGCATCGCATTCAATTCTTTTTGCGCAAAAGCGGTATCGTTGGCAGTCTTTAAACCAAGGCTATCTAATGTTTTTGAGAAATGACGAGCATCTTGCAGGATGTATTGTTCATCCGTAAGAATGACAGGGATACTATTATTGCTGTTACCAATGTCAGAAATGAACTCTTTAACGTTTTCAGGCAATTTATTATCCAAACTTCCAATAATTTCGGTGCTGCGCTTATATAAATTCATGCGATTCCGCTCTTCAATTCTGAGTTCGGCAACCAAATATTGGGTATAAACCATTGAAATCAAGATGATTAGCAAACCCGCGCCTGCTAAATACCATTTCCACCGTGATTTTTTTTCGTAAATATCAGACATTTTTTTAACATTTTTATAACAACTTAACGCTTTATTCCCTTTTTATGATATAAAGCATTTCCATTTTTACAACACTAAATGAAACGCGCAAAATCGTAGAGACAGGTCGTGACCTGTCTTATCCTGTTGTCTTGTCCTGTCCAATTTCAATAATTTATAATTCATTTATTATCAATTAATTATAAATTATTGAAATCAGACAGGTCACGACCTGTCTCTACATTGTTTCGTGCTTTCATTTAGTTATCACGGTCAACAATATTTCGCACTTGATGAAAGAACCTTTTTATTGGGGACGGAGGGTGTCTGAAGCGCAGCAACAGCATTTTATTTCAAAAAAAAAGCTTTTTTGAATTTTGTGGTGGAAAATAAAAAAATCAAGGCTCATCCGCGATTTTGGTGGAAACACATATATTTTGGAAACACATAGGAACATAGGACACATAGATTTTTTTTAAAGGATTGAT
>JBDKKX010000032.1:0-17432 GCA_039795795.1 Bacteroidota bacterium
TAAAAAAATGACGGTTTTCTATGAATATCCAAATCAAAAAATTATATAATATTAGCAAAAAAAAGACGCGCCATATCCTTGGCTTGATGTCGGGTACATCGCTGGATGGGCTGGATTTAGCGCATTGCCGCATCACAGGCGCGGGCATGGATACCCAAGTCGAATTATTGCATTTTGAAACGATGGATTATTCCATTGAAACTAAAAATCTTATTAGAAATATTTTTGCTAAAAAAAACATTGATTTTCAAGCATTAACCTTGTTAAATGCTTGGTTAGGGCGATTTCATGGCACGTTAATTAATGATTTTTTGAAAAAAAATAAGATTCCAAATACGCTAATGGATGCAATTGCTTCGCATGGACAAACGGTTTTTCACGCGCCAAGCATTTTGCATCATATTCCAAATATGCCTGATGCGACTTTGCAAATTGGCGACGGAGACCATATTGCGGTTACGACGAATATATTGACTTTGAGCGATTTTCGCCAAAAACATGTTGCAGCTGGCGGTGCAGGCGCACCTTTGGCGGTATATGGCGATTATTTTATATTTTCAAAACGGGGTGAAAATCGAATTTTATTGAATTTGGGCGGAATTGCGAATTTTACCTATTTGCCCGCGTCGTGTGATGCCCGCGAAGTGTTCACAACGGATACAGGAACGGGCAATACACTTTCGGACACATGGGTTCGCCGCTTTTTGCCGAACGAATTTTATGATAAAGATGGTGCGATGGCAGGTTTAGGGTTCGTTTTGCCCAACCTGCTTAAAGCATTGAAAACCAATGAGTTCTTTCAGAAATCTTTTCCTAAAACAACGGGACCCGAATTGTTTAATATGCAATATGTGGAGGCAGCGATGGCAAAAATTGGAATGCCAATACCCACGACGATGGATGAAAAATGTGATTTGATGCGGACTTTGGTTCAATTCAGTGCGGAAACCATTGCGGAAGCCATTGAAAATGTGGTTCTTACAAATCATCAAAAATTATCCGATTTTAAAATTTATTGGAGTGGTGGCGGCATGCACCATCCGATTTTGACCGCAACTCTGCGCACATTATTGCCTGATATGCATTTTTATAAAACGGACGATTTAGGCATTTCGGGCGATGCGAAAGAAGCTGTTTTGTTTGCGATTTTGGCAAATGAATGTTTGGCGGGTGGCAAGACGGATTTTGGGGCGCGACAAGGCGTACCCACGATTACAATGGGTAAAATTTCATTTCCCAATTAATGTAAAAACCTGCATTGCACGAATTAGGTGCAACTTTTGTTTGGAAAAAAACTAATTTTGTGGAGAACAATCAAAATGAATTAAAACATGTTTGAAATATTAAAAAATCTTTTAGCGGGTACGCCTTTTGAAGGGTTGCTCAAATTGCTTGGCGGATTATTTGGTGCGTCGGAAACCGTTGATAATCAATCGAATCCGAATGAAAACCAATCTGCACAATTGCCAACCGATAGCCCTTTACCACCTAATGAACCGACAGGCAGTACCACGAATAATGGTGATTTTGATTTTGACCAAATTTTAAAAAAAGTAGAAGAAATTTTAGGCGGCGGTCATCAAAATCAATCTGACGAACCCGAAAATGGGGAAGTTGAGCCGCCTACTGAGCCCGAAATGGAACCCGATGAGCCCGTTGCACAACCCAACCCGCCTAAAACAAAACCGAAGGCGGAGCCCGTTCCACAAAATGCACCAGAACCTATCAGCGCGCCCGAACCCGAAGCCCGACCGATGCCTTCTACCAAAGAATTAGAAGAAGAATCGCTGGGTATGGAAAAAGAATCGAATCAATTCGTGTCCGATGAAGCATCCTTAGGATTCGAGCCAGAAACAGAAGTACCTAAACGATTCGGTTCCAAGCCTAAAAAAACCACAGACGAGGAACCCTTAGGTTTGGAAAAGAGTCCATTTAAAGCGGAATGATAGCTACTCATTCCCTTCCAAATGCGTTAAATATCCAGATCTTAGTACGGGACAAAAAAAAGGCGTAGAGCGAATGGGAACACGGACAACACGGATTTTACGAATTTACGCGGATTTTTTGGATTTTATGCTGAATTTTAAGCATAAAATCCAAAAAAATCGGGATGTTTCATTAGATGCAAAAAGTAGGTTACAAATGGTTATACGAATTGGAACGCGGAGGACGCGGATTGGACGGATTTACGCGGATTTTTTTTGGAATTTATGCTGAAAATTCAGCATAAATTCCAAAAAAAATCCGCGTAAATCCGGGGAATTGTCTCAGCGTATCACACCACTTAATTGCGGCGCGCCACCACTGGCAAACAAATCACAGGACAACAAAAGATATTCGCATCATTAAACGCACTGCCTTGTATTTCGCAACCGCTATTTGCCCCATTACAAGTCAAATTTTTCGCAGCACAAATCGGACTTTTATACGACAACGTGCGCATAGCAATTGGCACATTTTGATTACAATGACCATTTAATTGTGCAGGATCGGTCGTTACCACCAAATTAAATTGCGTTTCTGCACCGACCGTCATGCCCGCAGGTAACAAATACATCAACGTTTGACCGTCTGCGGTATTTACGATGCGGGGCGTTGTCGGCAAAGCCAATCCACTCACATTTGCCGTACTACTATATGTAAGTCCTTTGGGCAGATTGATTTGAATAGAATCTTTCCCAATCGTCGTGCCGCCCGAGCCTTCATTTTTGACCTTGAAAGTGCAAGTCAACGTTTGCGCGGAAGCGGAAGAACCGTTAATCGTCGGCATCGAAACCACTGTACACGCTAACGCATTCCGAACTTGCGGGTCTTCATCCGTGAAATGAATCGGTTTAGACACAATATTATATTGCAACGTCGTGTCTTTACAGAAATTGGTGGCAGAAGTATAGAATTTCGCCGTACGCGAAGCCATCGCAGGCGGACAAGTGGTATAATTTGCTTTAAATTGGACTCTAATTTTAGAATTTGCAGTATCGGCAGCCGTTTTCAACCCACAAAGATTCGTCGGCGAGTCAAATTGATTCAATTTCAACACCAAAGAATCGCTCGTTCCTGCATTCACCACCGTCAGATTCCCTGCGGAAAAATTCGTATAAGAACCTGCATTCGCAGGCAATTTGAATTGCGCACTATTCGCAACATAACGCATCCCAGGCGGTAACATCGCTTTCAAATTCACATTGTAAGCATCCGAAAGTTGTGTATTTTTAAATTCAAATTCATAAGTCACGTCATCACAAAGCGTTATATCCGTCGTACTCGTTAATAAAATGGCTTGTAATCCTGGATTGGTGGGCGCAATCCGTCCCATTGCCGTTTGAAGGTGCGTACTTGCTAAATTGGGTTGATTATTCGCAGGATAAGCGCAGCCCCAATCTATGTAACCTTTAATACTATCCTTCCCGCAAGCCGATGAATGGTAATAAACCCGATAAACTGCCATTTCTTGTCCACGAAGGATGCCAATTTGTGCAAATCTATCGTCCGTTCCATATCCATTTTGCGCCAAAACGGGTAAACTGTTCAACGGCGTAGCAATTAATGGACTGCCCGTCGTCACATTGTTAATACTGTCAATTACCATACCTGCATTGCCTTCAAAAGCAATGTAAGTATTCAACATCGGCACATCCGAATTATTGTTAAATCGAAAATCCAGCGTTCGATTGGGCGTGCAATGTTTGTTATCAATCGAAATATCATAACTCGTTGCCGCAAAAACAGGTTGATTCTCCGAAAGGGTGAACGTATCCCGCAAAATAAATGGTTCTACGCCTGCTCCTTTATTGTGCCATTCGGCATTGAATTCGTAAGGAATTTGAAAAGTAGCACCTACCAAAGCACCTGTGGGTTCAATTTCATATTTAATCCGTGTGCTGCCCACCAAATAACCCGCGCCATCATCCGTCAAAGGCCAGTTTCCGGGATTCGTAAACACGATTTGCCCCGTCAAAGGACTCGGATTTGCAATCGCTGTCCATGCACCAACACCTTCCACAACCGTATAATATTGAGCCGTACCCGATTTGACGCGATAACCTGCTGGAATCGTCGCTTTGAAACTGTTGATTTTATGAGGAGCGCGGAATTCATTGACAAAAATCTGTTCTCCTTTAGTATTGTAACCGATTTCATGCTCTAAAACCGTCGAACACTGTGCGTTATACGATTTTTTAGGGCGGTCGATATGGGGTTTCGCATAGACCCAAGTTTGGGGTGGCAGTTTTTGACCACAAACGGCTCCATCAAACCTTTTGAAAAACCCAACTGGATTGTTATAATCTAATACGTAGCCGTAATTGTAAACCCCATTCCCTGGATAAGTTAAATATTCTGCCCATTCTTCTTGATAAAGTTTGCCAGCGAGTGCGGGATTATTGGCATAATAATCTTTAGGTTTGTAATGCAAATTCAGCTCAAAAGTCGCGTCAATCAACATTTCAAAAGGCTTTTCATAACTAAAACCCGCAGGAGTCATCGCATTCGGGTAATTCGGACCCACCCAGACAAAACCATAATAAGCATAGGTTTCCGTAGAATTTGGACCATTCGGTAGGTTGAAAATATCGTAACAAATATTATCTATTACTGTATCCCGATAATCTTGTGTAATATAACCGCCTCCATACGCACTTTTAGTCTTGTCCCAAGCGTACTGACGAATGGCTTTAATCGCTTCTTGGGGCGTAGCAGTTAGGTCCGAAGCGTTCAAATGGCGGGTAAAATTCATGGGATTGCCACTCGCATCCTTCCCAGTGACCGTTATATCCGCCGATTTGAATAACATCGGGGAACCATATTGTTTCAGATAGCCGACAGAACTATAATAAGTACTCAATTCAGGCGAAGTCGGGTAATAAGGAATGTAAAATTGTACATAAGAACCCGGTACTAAATTATTGGGATTGTATCCGAGTCCCGTAATATCACTGGAATTGGTAATTCGATTTTTCATTTTCATCTGGTCACCGACCCAATAAACACTTGGAGATTGGATTGTGGGAGCCGTTTCCGTCTTATCCGTAAATCCAGTAGAAACGCGAGACCAATCGGCATAAACGGGGTCAAATTGGTAACAAAAAGTACCACTACAACCCCACACCCCATTATAAACCAATTGCTTTTCGCAATGAATCCATTGTTTACAAGCATTGGCACATCCGCCCCAATTGATTTCATAGCGGGTACTAAAAGTTTGACCGGGATGTACACCTGTACATAAACTGGTCGCATCAAAGGCTAATTCTCCATTTAAATAATTGGCTACAGAGGAAAGATTCACATAAACCGTATCTCCTAATTTAGTAGCCGTTAGAGGTGTCCCATTCCACTTGACGCTTGTATTATCAATTTCTAATTCACTATTTTGAGCGATTTTGATGACCGCAGAAGCACTTGTGAAATCATACCCTCGGATATCTCGCCAAAAACTGTATTTGAAAGTGCGCGTTTGATTGGTTGCCGTATAAGTCGGTTCCGGAGTGGTTTGCACTGCCTTCGATAATAAGATATTTCGATAATTAAAAAACTTATTATTTTGAGTGCGCGGCGTATTAAAACATTTATTATTAAAATCAACTTGGGCATAAAATTGTCTATCCTTGAAACCCGCTTCACACAAAGAGCGACCGAAATAACAAATCGGTGCGTAATCAAACTCCACTATCAGACTATCTCCAAGCAACATATCATTAAATTTGCCATCTCCATTCAAGTCCATTACGCCTCCTGCGCCATCGGGGTCGGTTGCAAGTTGCGCCAAATCTATTTTTACACCCTCACCGCTCCAAACCGTCGTTGTCAACGAAGCCCCATTAATACGCACGTTTGTAATAGGCACATCGGTCGAAATCGCCGTAGTGCTATCCACCAAAAAACCAAGATAAAGCACAATATTCGTCGCTTGCCCCGTATTTGCGCCTGCGGCAGTGCCGTTATTGAGGAAACTCATGCGCACATGTCGGGTGGGACAACCATTGGGTTTTTCATAGGTCAACACCATCGGACGCATCGCAGGTACGCCAGGGTCGGTATCTATCGTCGTGTTGCCCGTTGCCGTAGAGCAAGGACTGCCATTTGGGGTACATTTGTACTCGACCCGAAATCGCGTTTTGAAACTGCCGCAATCTGCCAATATCATATTTTCGCAAATATCCACCGTCTCATTCGGCGTTAAAATGCCGTCACTGCCCAATGCGGCTCCCGAAATCACAAATTTGGTGACCGTCGCTGCGGCACCATTCCAACTTAGATTCTCCGTAGCAATCGGCGTTGCAACCGTACCAGCAATCGTTGCGTTCACAAAATTCGCACCCACAGCCGTCGTATCGTAAAGATACACGCGATCCACAGAACCATAACCTGTATTCCGAATCGTGAAACAACGGTTAAAAGGACTATCTTTCGTCAAAGAACGAGCAACATTGTCGGGTGTGATGCTCAAAATCGCGCTTTGAATATTAAAGGGTTCACTATCCGAAACGTCTAATAACGGATTTGCCGCAGGATTGAAACCACCCGTATAATCCAGCGTGATTTTCATTTTGGGCAAAGCGGCTTTCGCCAAATCCAACGCATCACACGAGACATCCACCGCAAAAGTGATGGTCACGCCTTCCAAATAACTCGGGATTGGAATCGTGAAAATGGGTTTATTAAGGTCGGATACATTGTTTTCCGTGACTACGCCCGCACTACTCGTGCCTTTGACCGAGCCTGCGCGATACCGAATTTTAGTGCCATAAGGCAACTCAATCGTTGCTTTTGCGGTGCCGACGCGTTGATTTTGGTTGTTATTCGTATAAACGAAGCTCAACGAATCCGCTTGCGAACAGATACTCAAAGGTATCGAACGCGGCATAATCGTTGGGCAAGTGATTTGTGCAATAGCCATTTGAGGGAGGAATCCTAAGGCTAATGTAATGATTATCAACACCTTATGTAGGCGAGAGCGCGAATAAAAAGTCATCATTTGAGTTTTGCGTTTTACACGTTAAATGTAAGTTATCGGTTCTTTTAGATCTGTATAAAAAAAGAAAACTCTTTTTCGCTTTGGAAAAAGGAGATTTTTCTTGTCCTTCCGTAGGAAACTTCAGATTCCTACGGAAGGACAAGAAAATCCAAAACTGCGTCTAGTTGCGGCGCGCTACCACTGGCAAACAGATGACTGGACAACAAAATATGTTTGCATCGTTGAACGCACTGCCCTGTATCTCGCAACCGCTATTCGCCCCATCACAAGTCAAGTTCTTCGCAGCACAAATCGGGCTTTTGTACGACAACGTGCGCAACGCAATCGGCACATTCAGATTGCAATGTCCATTGAATTGGGTTGGGTCGGTCGTCACCACCAAATTAAATTGCGTTTCTGCACCAATTGCCATGCCCGCAGGTAACAAATACATCAACGTTTGACCCGCAACCCCATTGACAATGCGCGGGGAGGTGGGAATCGCTAATCCACTCACATTTGCTGTACTGCTATATGTAAGTCCTTTGGGAAGATTGATTTGAATGGAATCTTTCCCAATCGTCGTGCCGCCCGAACCTTCATTTTTGACCTTGAAAGTGCAAGTCAACGTTTGCG
The DNA here is from genome assembly GCA_039795795.1 of Bacteroidota bacterium. Lineage (GTDB taxonomy): Bacteria > Bacteroidota > Bacteroidia > Chitinophagales > Saprospiraceae > JAAFJT01. The sequence continues at coordinate 7,592 of JBDKKX010000032.1, forward strand.
CAGAAGCGGAAGAACCATTAATCGTCGGCATCGAAACCACTGTACACGCTAAAGAATTCCGAACTTGCGGGTCTTCATCCGTGAAATGAATCGGTTTGGACACAATATTATATTGCAACGTCGTGTCTTTACAGAAATTGGTGGCGGAAGTATAGAATTTCGCCGTACGCGAAGCCATCGCAGGCGGACAGGTGGTATAATTTGCTTTAAATTGGACTCGAATTTTAGAATTTGCAGTATCCGCAGCCGTTTTCAAGCCACAAGTATTCGTCGGCGAGTCAAATTGATTCAATTTCAAAACCAAAGAATCACTCGTTCCTGCATTCACAACGGTTACATCACTTGCGGAAAAATTGGAATATGCTCCCGCATTTGCAGGCAATTTGAATTGCGCACTGTTCGCAACATAACGCATCCCAGGCGGTAACATCGCTTTCAAATTCACATTATAAGCATCCGAAAGTTGTGTATTTTTAAATTCAAATTCATAAGTCACGTCATCACAAAGGCTTATTTCGGTATTGTTGTAAATCAATGCCGCTTGAAGCCCTGGTTGCGAATGCGTTATCCGCGCAGTTGCAGTTTTAATGGTCGTACTGGCAACATTCGGCTGATTGTTCACAGGATACGAACAACCCCAATCCAAATAACCTTTAATACTGTCTTTGCCGCAAGTCGAACTTTTGTAATAAACTCGATAAACTGCAATTTGGTCGCCAACCAACGTGCCGATTTGGGCAAACCGATTCGTCGTATTATAAGCCACTTGGGATAAAATAGGTTGTGCTTTCAAATCATTGGAAATCAAGGAACTACCCGTTGTAATATTTTGAATACTATCAATCGTCACGCCCGAATTGCCTTCAAAAGCAATGTAGGAATTCAACATCGGTGCATCACCACCATTTACAAATTTAAAATCAATGGTTCGATTGGGCGTGCAATGTTTGTTATTCACCGTTACGTCGTACGTTGCCATCGAAAAAACAGGGATTTTATCACTTACCGTGAAAGTATCCAGCAATCGAAACCGATAATTCGGAGTGCTTGGATTATGGCTCGTCATCGCAAAAACAGAAGGCATTTGGCTTACAACACCCGTCGCACCTGCGCTTTGTTCTAATTGATAGCGAATTTTATAGCCCGTGCGGAAACCCGATGCGTCATCTGTCCATTTCCAAGTGCCATTGTTGATAAAATGCACAGTTCCCGTCACCGACGCAGGGTCTGCAATCGCCATATAAGTACCTACCCCATTTTGTTCGTAAAACAATTGTGCCGTCCCTGCTTTCACCCGATAACCCGTCGGAATTTGAACGGTCAATGTATCAATTCGCCAAGGCGCACGATGCTCATTCGCAAACATATCGCCTGCAAGCGCGTCATAACCCGCTTCATGCTCAATCAACGTTGTACATTGGGTCGAATAGCTTTTTTTAGGTTTGTCAAGATGCGGTTCTGGATTCACAATGGAAAAAACAGGAAATTTCCAACCACAAATCCCAAAACTACCGCCACCAGACGGATACAAATTGCGATATTGTTGCACAGGATTATTCGGGTCAAGGATGTAGCCGTACATCTGCATATCCGTCGAAGAAGCGGTATAATCGGCATAATTGTCATGCGGGTTTTTATTCCAAATTTTACCATATTTGTTTTTAAAATAGGGGTTCAAGCGAAAATAAGTAGCAATATATAGGTCAAAAGGGTCGCGCCAATCAATCCCAGACCACCCACAACTGTTGTAAGGACCCACAAAATAACTTGCTTTATAAACAAATGTCTCTCCTGCCGTTTCAAAAAGCGAGTAATTGACGTTATTAATAACGGTATCTCGCCGATTTTCCGTAATATAATTTGAATAAAGGGCTTTCCATCCAGGCATTATCACCTCATTATGAATGGTCGAAAAAGCCTTTGCCGCATTACCGTCATTGTTGGCGGCGTTGACGCTACAACTATAAACGGCACCACTGCCGCGATTGATATAAGTCATGCCTGCATTGGTAAATTCAAATATATTTCCATTATCAATCACCTCTTGCAACGTCGGATAAGTCCCACTGCCATTTCCACTAGGCGAAAACGCAAACATATTATACCCAAACCAAGGTCGTGCATTGCTCGTATTCCAATCGTATGCAGGAGTATCCATATAAATGCGCCCTTTAGACTCGATAAAATCGCCCGGCATCAACCGCGTTAAATCACTTAATTGGGCAGTCGTCTCCGTTCCATCGGTGAAACCTGCGGTATATCGGGTAAAAGAAGCATAATTCGGGTCGTAAATATAGCAAAACGTCCCACAACCCCATACGCCCGAATAGGCAAGGGGACGCGGGCAATGCGGTTTTTCTTTCGTCACGCCGCCGCAACCCCCATAAGTGATTTCAAAATTAACGACCAACGGTTTCCCTCTATCGGTTAAAGTCGGACAAAAGTTCGTTGCCAAAATGCCAAACCATCCATCCAAATAATCCGCCGCATTCGCTACAACGACGGTCATCGTATCGCCGACAATCGTGCCCGTCAAAGGCACTCCATTCCAATAAACGGTTGTATTATAAGTGAAAACATTCGTAGCTAACGATATTTTGAAAACCCCTGTTGCCCCTGTTAAATCGTAGCCTTGAATATCGCGTTTGTACCGATAGTAGAAATAACCACTTACTGGATAACTATTGAAAATCGGTTCGGGATTATCCTGCGTTGCAGGGTTTAGCAAGATGTTGCGAAACATAAAAAATCTATCATTATACGAATATTCTCGATTCAAACATTTGTTATTATGACTCGCATTGCCTAAAAATTGCCGTGACCGAAATCCATCATTACAAACGGTAAAGTATAAAGGCTTATAATCCAATTCTATAATCAAACTATCGCCTAATGCCAAATCATCAAATTCGCCATCGCCATCCAAATCTGCCAAACCTCCTGCGCCATCAGGGTCAGTCGTGAATTGGCTTAAATCTAAGGTATATTTGCCCCAACTATTCGTTGCTGTAACCGACCGACCATTCAAAGTGAAATTCAATAAAGGAATATCCGTTGCCAAAACGACACTGCTATCTTTTTCAAAACCCATAAGTAATTCAATATCAATCGCTTGTGCGGTATTCGCACCTGCACTCACGCCGTCGTTTCGGAAGCTCATCCGAATATGCCGCGATGTACAACCATTCGGTTTTTCATAAGACAAAATCCGTCCTTTGACAATCGGCGTTCCGGGGTCGGTATCAATCGTCGTATTGCCCGTTGCAACGGAACACGGAGAACCATTTTCCGTACATTTGTATTCCACTCGAAAACTCGTTTTGAAACTGCCGCAGGCTTGTAAAATCATGTTTTCGCAAAAATTCACCGTTTCATTCGGCGTTAAAATGCCGTCGCTGCCCAATGCCGCACCTGAAATTACAAATTTTGTCACGGTTGCAGGTACGCCATTCCATGTAATATTGGTGTTAGAAACGACCGTAGCGGCGGAACCACTGACCGTCGCGCTGACGAAATTGGCTCCAACTGCGGTCGTATCATACAAATATATTTTGTCCACAGAGCCAAAACCCGTATTTTGTATTGCAAAACATCGGTTAAACGGACTATCTTTGGTAAGCGAACGAGCACTCATATCTGGCGTAATCGCTAAAACCGCGCTTTGAATATTAAAAGGTTCACTATCCGAAACGTCTAATAACGGATTTGCCGCAGGACTGAAACCACCTGTATAATCCAGCGTGATTTTCATTTTGGGCAAAGCGGCTTTCGCCAAATCCAACGCATCACACGAGACATCCACCGCAAAAGTGATGGTCACGCCTTCCAAATAACTGGGAATTGGAATCGTGAAAATCGGTTTATTAAGGTCGGCAACATTGTTTTCCGTCACCAAACCCGCACTACTCGTGCCTTTGACCGAACCTGCGCGATACCGAATTTTAGTGCCATAAGGCAACTCAATTGTCGCTTTGACGGTGCCAAGGCGTTGATTTTGATTGTTATTCGTATAAACAAAACTTAATGAATCGGCTTGCGAACAGATACTCAAAGGTATCGAACGGGGCTGAATCGTAGGGCAAGTTATTTGCGAAATAGCCATTTGAGGGAGGAATCCCAAGGCTAATGTAATGATTCTCAACGCCTTATGCGGGCGCAGGAGCGAGTAAAAAGTCATCATTCGAGTTTTGCGTTTTACACTTTGAATGTAAGTTATCGGTTATGAATACTGTTCTTGCAAAATGGGCGGATATAATAATCGTTTTCTATTTATTTGGAGGTCAATTTTTTGTTTAGTATGTCGGGAGCGAAATTGCTTGTGCTTGTTTTTGGAAACATGGCGTAAAAAGTCTATTTGTGACAGGTTTTGTAACACAAAAATACATAAAACACTAAATGAAATATCGAAAAATCGTAGGGGCAGGTCGTGACCTGCCCTTTTCAAATGAATTACAAAATGATTCATAAATCATTGATAATTAAATAATTATAATGAATTTGAAAAGGCAGGGCAGGTCACGACCTGCCCCTACGATTTCGCGTTATCCCGTTTAGGATAAGTATATGTATCTATGTGTTCCCAAAATAGTGCCTTATTGAGCAGAAATACTGTTGTTATAAAACAATTTTCGCTCTGCATTTAAATAATATTTGTTTTGAAAAAAAGTCGCGCCGTAATAATAATTAGGTACATTGGGGAAATTCGTATTGTCATTGTATTGAATCTCTTTTATATTCAATAAAGTGCTATCTCCGAGCATGTAACGCGCACCCCGTTCTTTTTGCGAAAGCACATAACTGCCTACGGTTTCCGTAAAACGCAAATTGCTGGGTCGTCCGCGCAGCCAAGAACGCCCATTGTCCGAAGTATAAAAAAAATTATACGTGGAGAAACCAGTGGCATAAATCCGTCCTTCCTTTTGGAAAAAATCCAATGTCCAATGGGGAAAAAATTGACTCATTTGCCCGTCTGGACTGATGCGAAATCCACCATCTGCCGTCGCTAAATAAAAATAATCTCTCATAAAACGACAACTTTCTATTTTGCCGCTGGTGCCCAGCACTTGGGGTTGAAAAGCAACTCTTTTGAACAAGGTAACGGAATCTATATCATTGCCTCCCAAATTATTATAAATATTAAAAATAATTACTTCAATGTGAGGAATTCCTAATGCGCCTTGATAAACGACTCCGGGCAAGAAATATTTTGTGCCATCTGCGCTGTACGCGCCCATGAAACGAATGCTTCGGTGTTCTGCCGTAAACGTTTCAGACGGACGCACTAAATCCGTTGAATAAAATCGTTTTACCACTTGCGCATTCCGAACGCAATGAAATTCATAAATTTCTCGGTTATCAATGCCTTGCATGGCTCGGAAAAAGGTGTTTTCCGACAAAACAGGCGCGCCAAGCGGCACTCGATTGGCTTGTAATGTCCGTTTTTCAATCAATGAATTTTCTGGACTGAGCCGAATAAATTGATTTTCAGTAATTGCCAGCAGTTCAAATGGGGTGGCGTACAAATTTTGAATCGTGCGTTCTGCATTCACGCCCGTTACTTCATGCCATTTGCTATCAGTTGCCGTCGGTTCAATGGGGGCATCTCGACGGCGTTCTAAGGGCAGACAGGCGGTAAAAAAAATTGCCAAACTAAGCGTCCAAAAACGAATTGTGTAAGTCATGGTGATATAATCAATAAATTGCGTTTGTTGTTTTTTTTGAATCAAGAAATTACATATTATGATAAGTGAACACAGCTTAGAACGGCTTTTCAAACGCTAATGTATGTGTTTTTGGAAAGATAGACTATTATTTTGTTAGATTTTTTTTGGAACATAAGGGCATAGGACACATCGTTTTTTTTAACACATAGGAACATAGGACACATCGTTTTTTTTAACACATAGGAACATAGGACACATCGTTTTTAATTTCTTGGTCTTCAAAAGAGTTGAAAAAAAACTATGTGTCCTATGTTCCTATGTGTTAAAAAACTATGTGTCCTATGTTCATATGTGTTAAAAAACTATGTGTCCTATGTTCCTATGTGTTAAAAAAAGCTATCGGCTTAAAAAATCTTCGGACAAATCACGCCATAACGTATGATAATGATAAATCCCTCCATCTCGATTCGTAAATTCAATAATAAAACGATCCATTTTAAGCGAATAATAATGCAAATCATTGGTATTGCGCGTACCCTGCCAAGTAAAAATCAACTTATTTTTATGCTTCAAAACCTGTTTCATTTTCTCTTTTGCTAAGATAGGATTCAAGTTTTCAACCCACGCACGCAAGATATTTTCCACTAAAACCTGTTGTTTAGCAGTCATTTCAGTATAAAAAACACCTTTTTTATCCTTCAAATGTGGTTCATTTCCAGTTTGCGTCATCACATCTGCCTCTTTTGGGTGTTCGCTGACAATCGCTTTTTGCTTTAAATCCGCACTCAAATCATTAAACAATTGGTTTCCAAAATCATTTTCTTCAAACATAAGACGGCTGCCTGCATACGCGCCCGTCGTTATCAAAGCAGGATTGATGCCTACAAACATTGGCGTACAAGTCACACCATTTGGCGAATAAGTAAAATTCAACGAAATATGATGTCCTTCAAACTTCCAAGACCAAATTTTATTTGGTTCAGGCGTACCAAAAATCGTAAACCAATAATTTTGATGCCCATATCGATGGGCATTCCACTGCGCTGCTTTTGCCAATCGCTCATGCGTTGCCTCATCGTACTGAATGATAAACATCATTTTTTGATACCCTTGCGCGCTTAAAACAGTGCGCAAAAGATCGTGTATTATAATCCGTTGAGAATCAGCCAAATCCTTCCATTGAATCCCTTTGCGAACCACTTGTTCAAAAGGCAAATTCGACCATTTCGTTCTTGAAGTATCTTCAAAAGGCAAATTGCTTAACCGTTTTTGAGGCGCATTTAATGTTTTTAAGAAAGCATTAGCCGCTTTCAAAGAAGCATTTGGGTCAAATTGGGTTTGAGAGAAAAGGCTGTGCGTATGAGCCATTAGAAAAAAAAGAAATAAAATTTTTTTCATTTTGATAAATTTTTTTGCGAACCACTGAATTGTGGTTTATCCACTGCGAAAGTAGGCGTTTATCAAGACGATATGCTATTGTTTTGTTAAACTTTTCATTTTTGCAAAAAAACAAATATTAATAAAGTAATTTTGTGGCATGATTTTAATCCATACCGATTTAATAGGAATAAAATCTGAAAGAAACAAATTACCCCCTTTCTCCGACAGCTGACGCGGAAGAAGGCAACCATTTAAACGTTTAACTCAGCTTGAAAATGCGTCTTTTGTACAAAACGCTCGTGTTTTCGGAAAACGGAGTTGCTTTTCTTTACACCAAATTTGCTGAAGACCATCGTTTTGAAAATTTTTTGTGTTTATTTTGAAACGATGTTGAACCCTCTGCGCGCTTTGATGCGATGCAGAGGGTCTTTTTATCCAATTAATGCGTTGCCGCGCCTTGATACAACACCGTTCCTTTGGCATCTTTCAACAAATACATGCCTTTCAATTGTGAAAGTTGATATACATTATTTTTCCAAAGCCCACTTTCTTGTCCCAAAAGCATCGATTTTTGTTCATTCGGCAAGAAAAGTTCTGCTTGTGCTACCTCTTTGTCCGATTTAAAAACCACAAAGGCAGAAACGGTTTGATTTAAATGCGCCGCTTTAGGCTCCAAACGAATCCCTTTTTCAAACAAGCGAATACATTCTTTTTTGACCTCCGACCATTGATAACCCGCCGAACCGATGCAATTATGTGCATCGCGGTCATTGCCAACCATTTGCGGTTTTTCAATTTTGGGCGTATCCGCCTTGACGAGCGCGGGTTTTTCAGGCTTAGGCGGTTTGCCACCGCAAGCAGATAAGCCCATAATGAAAAGAGATGACAATAAAAAATTGTTTTTTAGCATGATAGGGTAATTTTTAATGAAAGACAATGTATAAAAACAAGACTAACAAAATTGTCCCAATAGCGACAATAGACAAAAATTGTTTGGTTTCAAGCTGTTTGTCCTGTTTTTTATTTGGTTTTAACGAAATTTGCTGCTTTGGTTTGAAGCGAAACGAAGCGGGTGGAGCATGTTTTAAGTTTTTTTTTGACATCACTATTTTTTTTAAAAGAATTAGGAAATCAAAGTTTTCAAAAAGGAACGCAAAATTACAAAATCATCAGATACAACGTATATTTCAATAAACGCAAATAACTTGCAGCAAGTTCAAAAACTGGCTGCAAGTTGCCTACTTTACAATATAATTTACAAAATATTGATTATCAATAATTTATGCTTATGCAGCAACCAAACCATTGACTTTTTTCATCAAGCCACTTTTCAAGTTGCCCGCTTTATTCTTATGAATCCGACCTTTCTTCGCTAATTTATCAATCATCGCAATGATGTCAGGCATTACAGAAGCGGCTTCCGTGTGGTCTGTGGTGCTGCGCAATTTTTTGATAGCGTTCCGAGTGGTTTTTTTGTAATACCGATTTCTCAAACGCCGTGCTGATTCTTGACGAATTCTTTTTTTAGATGACTTATGATGTGCCATATTATTTTTGAATATTAAGTTAAAAACAAACCGATTTTTGACGGTTTACATTTCGGAGCGCAAAGGTAGGATTTCTATTGGATTTCACAAATTTTTATTTAAAAAAAAGTTTTTAAAGATTTAAAATCAATCTAAACAACGGATATTTGCAGCGTTTTTAAACGTTCAAAAAAAATTCTATTTGACCGTTCCAAAAAACAGTGTAACTTTACATATAGATTTCTATATATTCTCATTTTTAGCAAAATTTAAACACTTTTTGTTTTTAAATCTTGCTTTCAATCATAATCAAATATGAAAGATTTTTCGGCATTGGCGAATGCGCACCCAAGTTATATCGAAAATATGTATCGCCAATATCTGCAAAATGCAGCAGCACTCGACCCGACATGGGCGGCTTTTTTCAAAGGTTTTGACTATGCAAGCACGTCTAACAATGGTGCTACAACGGATTTAACGGCTCAAACTGCCCTTCCTGTGGCAATTCCGACGAAAGAATTCAGTGTAATGACCTTGATTGATGGTTTTAGGCATCGCGGTCATTTGCTTTCTACGACGAATCCGATTCGACAACGGCGCAATCGTTTTGCTCATTTAGATTTGTCCGATTGGGGTTTGGAGGATGCGGATAGAAACAAAATGTTTAAAGCAGGTGAGGCAATTGGGCTCAAAGACGCGACTTTGCAACAAATTTTAGACCGTTTGAATCAGGTTTACGGAGGCAATATTGGTTTTGAATATTCGCATATTGACCACCATGAAAAACGCCTTTGGTTGCGCGAAAAAATTGAAAATCGCCCGTTGAAAGCCGATTATGGTTTGAATTTGGAGAAAAAACGCCGTATTTTGGAAAAAATCAATGGCGCAGTGGGGATGGAGGAGTTTTTGGCGAAAAAATATGGCGCGTATAAACGGTTTGGTTTGGAAGGCGGCGAAGCGACGATTGCGGGCATTGACGCAATCATCAGCGCGGGGGCGGATGACCGAGTGGAGGAAGTGATTATTGGGATGGCGCATCGCGGTCGTTTGAACGTTTTGGCGAATATTATGGGCAAAACGTATGGGGATATTTTTAATGAATTTGAGGGAAATGCGGTGCTTGACCTTAGTTTTGGTTCGGGCGATGTGAAATATCACTTGGGTTTTTCTTCGCAAGTGAAAACCATTCATGATAAAAAAGTATATTTAAAATTATTGCCGAATCCGTCGCATTTGGAAGCGGTGGACGCAGTCATGGAAGGTTTTGCGCGC